>JANLQZ010000404.1:0-6588 GCA_031368125.1 Betaproteobacteria bacterium | reverse complement strand
GTGGTCCGAATTGAAATCGTCCAGATTGCCTTTCTGGTCCGTACCCGGAAAACCCCAGACAAAGACCCTCGGTTTGATCCGCGTGTCGCGGCGATCCCGGCCCAGCCGATCGGCCAGTTCCCGAACCATGACGAAGCGATTCAGGTAACTCACCGCCATGTCGAGTTCGATTCCTTCGGGGCTCGTCTGGCGCTGCTTGCCGGCCATGATGCCGGTGGTGAACACGAGCATGTCCAGCGTCTCGGCCGGGAGTTCCGTTGCCACACGACGCGCGTCCTTCATCTGCCTAAGGTCGGCGTGTTTGAAGCGAAGGCCTGGCACGCCGTGATCGCGCAACGTCCGCCCGACCACCAGAACCTCCGCACCCCGCTTCACCAATGCCAGCGCCAGCGCGCGACCGATGCCGTTGGTGCCGCCGATGACCGCCACCTTCTTGCCGTTGAAAGCGTCCTGGGCCAGCGGAGCGCGCTGCCACTGGAAGTCTTTGCTCCGAATGCCGCTGAACGCCTTCATGGAAGCCACTCCTGTCGAATCGGGAAACCGTCCTATTCTTGCCGAAATGGCGCCATCCCGACAGGCGTCAGCAGAATTGTCTGGTCGAGCGGATGGCGGCGCCCGTCGCGGGAAGTGGCCGCGAACGACGGCCAGGAAGCAACGCGAAACACCTCGACCCGCTGCCTTGCGGCGTCGCTCTGCGCCGCGTCTGCCGGTTACGCAGCGGTATCGGGCCGGTAACCGGTCAGAAAATGGGGCCAGTCTTTTTCGCTCCAGCGAAAGCCAGGGTCGAGCCGCAGTTCCTTGCGTAGTGAACGCAACAACCGCTCGAGGTTGTCGCACTTCCATGCATCCCCGGTGCGAAAGCCGCACTTGTCGAAGTCCACGATCCAGGCCTTGCCGCGGATATCGAGCATCAGGTTGTGGCAGTTCAGGTCGGCGTGCCAGACTTGCGCGTCGTGCAACTGGCGCACGACCCGCCCCAGGGCGTTCCATTCCGGCGTCGACAGCGCGCGCTGCGTGTGCAGGATCGCCGCCACATCGGTCGCGTCCGGGATGCGCTCGACCAGGATGTCCGCCCGGTACCAGAGTGCATGCCGCGCATGCCGCGCCGCACACGCGCGCGGCACCGGCAGGCGGCGCCGGCGCAGTTGGCCCAGCAAAGTGAATTCGCGCATGGCCCGGGTGTCGGGAACCGGCTGTGCCAGGAACAGGTCGCGGCTCAGCCTGGCCATCAGGCCGCCGCGGTAGTAGTGCCGCAGCAGGTACACCCGCCGGCCGTCGGCAACCCAGTGGACCCGTCCACGCCCGGCCCCGTCGCTGGACGCCACTCCCTGTTGACGCCACCATGCCGGGTCGAACAGGTGCACGCCACCGGTCGTGAAACAGCGTGGATCGAACCAGACCTCGTGGCCGCCGTCCTGGACCACCGTCGCAGCGTCGCTGCCCGGTGGTGGCCCATCGGACAGCCATGGTTGCAGGTGCTCCATCGTGGCGGCAGTGGCGCCGGCCATGCGCAGGTACACCGCGCGCCCGCGCGTGGCAATGTCGCTGGCCCGGTTGCGGTCGCGCAACAGGGATTGAAACCGCGCGAATACAGCGCGCGCATCCGGGGCCGGCAACAGGGCGCCGGCAGCCTGCAGAGCCGTGTAGATCGGTTCGAAGTTCGCCGTGTGGGGCCCGGCAATCAGGGGCTTGTCAAGGCTCAACACCTCGAGCGGGTTGTGCCCGCCGCGCGTTATCAGGCTGCCACCGACAAAACAGGCGTCGGCCACGCCGTACCACAACATCAGCTCGCCCATCGTGTCGCCCAGCAGCACCTGCGTGTCGGCCTGTGGTGCTTGCCCCAGGCTGTGCCGTACAAACCGCAGGCCGGATTGCTGCAGCAGCGCGGCCACGACGCCGAAGCGTTCCGGGTGGCGCGGAACCAGGACCAGCAGCGTTTGCGGGAACAGCGCCAGATGGTCGGCGAAGGCGGCGAGCAGGGCTTCGTCCTCACCCAGGTGGGTGCTGCCTGCCGCCAACACCGGCCGCTGGCCGAGTGCCTGTCGCAGCTGCGCGATGCGCTGTGGCAGGACCGGGTCCGGGCGCCCATCGCACTTGATGTTGCCGGTGACCTTCAATCGCTCCGGTTTGACTCCCAGCGCCGCGAGCCTGCCGGCCGTGGCGGCATCCTCGGCGCAGACCAGCCGCAATGTTGCGAGCGCGGGTCGCATCAGGCCGCGCCAGCGCGCGTAACCCGCCGCCGAGCGTTCGGACAGGCGCGCGTTGACGAGCGCCACCGGCACACCCAGGGCCTGGGCCTGGTGCAGGAAGTTCGGCCACAACTCCCGTTCGAGCAGGACCACGAGTTGCGGCTTCCATGCCGACAGGAATCGACGCGTCGCGCCGGGCAGGTCGAGTGGGAAATACTGGTGGCCGACCTGCCCGCCGTACTCCTGCCGGATCAGGCGTGAACCGGTGGGGGTGGAGCAGGTGAGGGCGAGCGGGCCCTGCCGCGGGTCGGCCAGCAACTGCGCGACCAGTGGCCGGGCGGCGATGACTTCGCCCACTGACGCGCAGTGGATCAGCACCCCGCCTTGTTGGGCGCTTGGCACCTCGTGCAGGCCCAGCCGCTCGTCCCAGCGCCGCCGGTAGGCCGGCTCCCTGCGCCCGCGCCACCACAGGTGCAGCAGCAGCGGCAGGACGGCACAGTACGCCAGCAGGCTGTACAGCCGTCGCATGGTGGTCAGCGCCAGTGGTCGGCCACCCACTGGGTCGGCGGAACCCGGCGGTACCACTTGCCGCTCACCCCTTCGATGGCGTCGGGCGGGTTGGGTTTGCCATGAAAGGCGATGATCCTGGCGCCGGTCGGAATGGTCGGCGGGCGCAGCCAGTTCATCAGGCCGCGCGGCACGCAGTGGCGCTTGAAGCTGACACACCAGGGCGCCGGCCAGTAACTGAGCTTGCCCTGGCGGCCCAGGTACAGGGTGATGAACTCCTGCTCGTTGCGGACTTCCGCCAGTGCGCCGGGGTAGTTGTTCTTCAGGTATTGCAGCGCATCGGCATGCGCGCCGATGGTGTAGAGATAAACCGAGGTGTTGCCGGTGCCGTCCTTCTTGTCCCACTCCTTGATGACGCAAAACGCGCCGGGCTGGTCGAAGAAGCAGTCGATGTTGTCGACGATCACGATGTCGAGGTCGAGAAACAGCGTGCGACCGCTCAGGTCGTACAGCGGATCGGCAAAACTGGTGAGCTTGAGCCAGCCGTGTCCGAAGGTCCAGGGCTGGCGCGTGTCGAATTCGGAAAAACCCACGTTCGGGATCGGCTTGACTTCGATCTGCGGGTCGATGCCCTGTGCGTCATCGGTCAGGCAGACGAAGCGAAACGGCCGTGTCAGGTGCCGCCGCACCATCGAGTGCAGCTTGTTGACGTATTCGGGGCCGTACTTTCGGCCCCACTTGAGGCACAACACGTTGACGGCCTGCATGGCGCCTGACTCCTCGATCTGGTTGGGACGCGGCGACATCTGGTCCTGTGGGTGCGGCGTTGCCAGGCCACTGGGCCGCCGGGGGGCAGGCAAGGCCCTACTTCAGCAGCAGGTTGTTGATCGACTGCAGGTCGTCGGCCTTGAGCGAACCGTTGGCCTGGCGCAGTTTCAGGCCGCCCACGAGCACGTCGTAACGCGCCTTGGCCAGGTCGCGCTTGGTCTGGAACAACTGGCTCTGCGCATTGAGCACCTCGATGTTGATCCGCACCCCGACCTGGTAACCCAGCTTGTTGGCGTCGAGCGCGCTCTGGCTCGACGCTTCTGCGGCTTCCAGCGCCTTGACCTGCCCCTGCCCCGACAAGACGCCGAAAAACGCCGTGCGCGTGTTTTGCGCCACGGCGCGCCGTGCGGCTTCCAGATCGGTGCGCGCCTTGTCCTCCAGCGCCAGCGTCTCCCTGATCCGGTTCTGGATCGCGAAACCCGCGAACAGCGGCAGGTTGAACGCCAACGCGACGGTCGCGCTGTTGACGCGGCTGTCGAGCCTGGAGGTTGAACTGCCGTCGTTGTGGGACCTGGCGTAGCTGCCATTGAGATCCAGCGTCGGCCGGTTGCCGGCCTGGGCCTTGAGGGTCTCGAGTTGCGCGACCTCGAGCGCCGTCGCGGACTGCTTGAGCAGCGGGTGATCGTCGATGGCCTGTGTGACCCAGGTGTTGACGTCCGCCGGCAGCAATGCCGGCAGGGTGACAGGAGGTGCCAGCAACTTCGGCACCGCGTCGGTCTTGCCCACCAGCTGATCAAGTGCGATCCGCTTCACGCGCAGGTCGTTCTCGGCGGCGATTTGCTGCGCCACCACCAGG
This sequence comes from Betaproteobacteria bacterium, assembly GCA_031368125.1. Lineage (GTDB taxonomy): Bacteria > Pseudomonadota > Gammaproteobacteria > Burkholderiales > Burkholderiaceae_C > CAISIP01. Next base: position 2,268 of record JANLQZ010000404.1, on the reverse strand, counting down.
TCGAAACGCGCCTGCGCCTCGCGGGTGTCGGTGATGGTGCTGGTACCGACCTCGAAATTGCGTTTGGCCGATGCCAGTTGCTCGGCCACCGCGGTCTTCTGGGCCATCACGAAGGTCAGGGCGTCCTGCGCGGCGAGAACATCGAAATAGGCCTGGCTCAGCCGAACCACCAGATCCTGTTCAGCCGCCACCAGCTGCGCCTGCGCGATCGCCACGGATTTCATGCCCTGTTCGTAGGTCAGCCAGTTGGCCGGCCGGTAGAGCGGCTGCGAGGCGCTCACGGTCGCGCTTTGCGTGCCGAAGGCGGTGTTGGGCACCTTGGCGCTGGCATCGAGCGCCGAGCGGGACATCGCCATGCCGAGATTCACCGTGGGCAAGGTGCCGGCCCGCGACTGGTCCGCCCGGGCCACCGTGGCCTCGTACTGCGACCGGGACGACTGGAACGACGCATCGTAGGCGCGCGCCGATTCGTACAGTTCGACCAGGCTCTGCGCGCGCGCCGGCACGGCAGCGGCAACACACAGTGCCAGGGCGATGGGTAACATGCGGAACAGCTTCATGGGGGTCCTGGTTTCAATAATGCGGAATGCTGGAGTCGAGTTCGTCCGACCACGCATGGATGCCCCCGGCGATGTTGGCCACGTGCGCGAAACCGCGCCCCGACAGGAACGATGCGACCTGCATGCTGCGCCCGCCGTGGTGGCACAGGCAGGCGACCGGTTGCGCCGGGTCGAGTTCGGCCAACCTGGCCGCCAGGCTGCCCATCGGGATGGTGACCAACTGGAAATCACCGGCCGAGATGCTGGCGGCCCGCAATTCGGACGGCTCGCGCACATCGAGCACCACCGGTCGGCCCGCGCGGCGGGCCGTATTCAGCCATTCGGAAAGTTCACGGGGACGGACTTGGGCGATCATGGGGTCGGGTATTCCTGGCGCAGTGCCGTCAAAAGTGAAAGCGCGACGGCTCGGGAAAGTTCAGCAATCGCGGCGCCACGGTGTCCCATGGCTGAATGGTGCGGAACTGGGCGTCGCCGACGCGCGTGACAAAGGTCGCGCGCATCATCGGTTCGTCGCCGATTATCGCGCCCAGGCGACCGCCGATCTTGAGGTGCGCCAACAAGGACTGCGGCACTTCAGCCAATGACCCGCTCAACACGATCACATCGAAGGGTCCTTCCACCGGCACCGCGCGCGAGCCGTCCAGAGGCCGGACCTCGGCGTTGTGCACGCCGGCGTGTTGCAGGTTCGCGCGCGCCAGCGTGGCCAGTTCGGCGTGGATCTCGAGCGAGATCACGCGTTGCGCGCGGTGTGCGAGCAGCGCCGCCATATAACCCGAGCCGGCCCCGATCTCGAGCACCTTCTCGTGTTTCTGCACCACCAGGTCCTGCAACATGCGCGCCTCGACCCTGGGCGCCAACATCACCTGACCCGCCGGCAGCGGCACTTCCATGTCGACAAAGGCCAGCGCCTTGTGCGGCAGCGGCACGAAATCCTCCCGCTTGACGACCGACAGCAGATGCAACACGTGCGCGTCCAGCACCTCCCAGGGCCGTATCTGCTGCTCGATCATGTTGAAGCGGGCTTGCTCCAGGTTCATTTGGGCCTTCATCGACGGTCTCCGGTTTCAGTTCAACCGGCTGATTTTAGGGGCTGCGGCGGCGCTACCTTCTTGCCGTGCCAGAGCCGTTTGCCCCAGTTCGCCAGGTCGTCCATGTAGCCGTAGACCACCGGAACCACAACCAGGGTCAGCAGCGACGAGGTAATTACGCCGCCAATCACCGCCTGCCCCATCGGCGCCCGCACCTCCGAGCCTTCGGTCAGCGCAAACGCCAGCGGCACCATGCCGAACACCATCGCCAGCGTCGTCATCAGGATCGGGCGCAACCGGACCTTGGCCGCCAGCAGCAGCGCCTCGTCACGCCCCAGGCCCGGGACGTGGCTGCCATCGGCCGCCACCGTATGCTCGCGCGCGCGGATCGCGAAGTCGACCAGCAGGATCGCGTTCTTGGTCACCAGGCCCATCAGCATCACGACGCCGATCACCGAGAACATCGACAGGGTCGAGCGAAACAGCATCAGCGCCAGCACCACGCCGATCAGGGTCAGCGGAAGCGCCGTCATCAGGGCCAGCGGCTGCAGGAAACTCTTGAACTGGCTGGCCAGGATCATGTAGATGAACACAATTGCCAGTACCAGGGCCGACACCGCATAACCGAAGGCCTCCGCCATGTCCTTGGTGGAACCGCTGAACTTGTAGCTGTATCCGGG
>JANLQZ010000378.1:0-2312 GCA_031368125.1 Betaproteobacteria bacterium | reverse complement strand
CGAGGACGGCGGCCTGTTCCTGCTGACCATGCACCCGCACGTGATCGGTTACCGCTCGCGCATGTTCATCCTCGAAGAACTGATCCGCCACATGCAGTCCAGGGCGGGCGTCTGGTTCGCCACCCACCGCGACGTGGCGTTACACGCCAGGGCGCAACTCTAGGTTCTCGGGACTCTCGGCGGCGCAACCGGGACGCCGGATGCGCTGACCAGCTGCAGCCGGGCGCGGCGCGGCGGGTGCCACGCGCTGGTGGTCAATCCACTGTTGCACCTCGATCTCGGAGAGGGTCTGCAGCAATATGCGCACTTTCTCCGGCGTTGGCTCGGTCTGGGCGTGGCAGGCAGCAGCCCGGCGCACCGATGGGTGAATCCGCAAACGGCGGTGGAGACGCGTCATGGGTCGGCCGTGGGTTGGCCCGCATCCTGTTGGTTATGGCGGTCGCGTCTTGCCCGTGAAGTCAGTTGCCTTCAAACCACTTTTGCAAAGGCAAACCACCCGTGCCCAAGACCATGGGGCGACAGGCTGGCTGCATTTTGCAAAACGCATCCAGTCCTTTGGTGTTCCCCTGGTTCGTGCCGCTCTTGACTTCGAAGGCAAACAGCTCTCCCCGGTAACGCAGGACGTAATCCACCTCATTGGTGCCGTCGCGCCAGTAGTGAATCAAAGGCTGGGTGCTGCTGTGCTCCAGGTGGCGGGCGAGCAGTTCTGCGCCGACAGCGCTCTCGGTGATGCGCCCCCACAACTCCGGCGTGGCGCGCAGGCGCTCGAAGCCAAAACCTTCTGAATGGGCGATCGCACCCATCAATGCCGTGTTGAACACCTGCAATTTGGGGCTGGACCCCCGCTGTCGCACGGCCTGGCCAGCGAACTTCTGCAAGCCACAGACCATGCCCGCCCCCTCAAGCAAGTGCAGGTAATGCGCCAGGGTGGTCGTGTTGCCGGCGTCACTCAGTTGCCCCAGCATTTTTTGATAACTCAGCTCTTGCCCGCTGTAGCGGCAGGCAAGGTCAAATACGCGGCGCAACAACGCCGGCTTCTGAACCGGGCTCATCAGCAAGACATCCTTGCTGATGGTGGTTTCAATCAGGGCATCGCGAACATAAGCCGCCCAACGCTGCGGCTCGCCCATCAGCGTTGCGGCGCCGGGGTAACCGCCGTAGTAGATGAACTGGTCGAGCGTGAAGCCAAATGCCTCGCGCATTTCATTGAAACGCCAATGGCCCAGACGCGTCATTTCGAAACGCCCGGCCATGCTTTCTGTCAGGCCGCGGGAAATCAGCAGAGGTGCAGAGCCCAGTACCACGGCCCGCACGTCGCGGCCGGCGCGGGTGTCCTCGTCCCAAAGGCGTTTGACCTCTTCAGTCCAGGACGGCAGCTTTTGAACTTCGTCGAGTACCAGCACACAGGCACCGGCCTGGCCGGCCAGCACACGGGCGGCTTCCCATTGCGATCCCAGCCAGCTCGAACCCACCAACCCCGGGTTGTCGGCGCTCACGCTGTGTTGGGCAATGGCTTTGCCCGGGCGCTGCGCCAGCGCAGACAGCGCCTGACGAACCAGCGTGGTCTTGCCCACCTGACGCGGACCGGCCACCACTTGCAGAAAGCGCCGCGGTTCTTGCAGACGGGTGGTGAAACTGGCCAGGGAATTGCGTCGAATTTCAAGTGCCATAAATTACTCAATGCGGTAAGTTATTTTACTCAATCCATTGAGTTATTCAAATTAGCGGTCGCAAATGCCGCTGGCGCCGTCAACCTGGCACGCCGCCTGCCCGGGCATCGCGGTACATCACCACCGCCGAGCTGGTGGCGGCGCCTGAGGCCGGCCATACCGATGCCGGCATCGTGGAGATCATCACCCATGAGCGCATGAACCTGCTGACCAACATCATCGGCAAGGCCGGGCGAATCGACATCGACTTCCCGCAGGTGGCGCTGAACGCGGAAGTCGTGCCGGCCCGGCGCGCAATCAGCGCGCCAACACCGCCTTCAGCGCGACCCCGGTGTGTGTGGCCAGACCAACCACACCCTCGGGGGTTGCCGCCGCCACCACACGCCCGCCGGCGTCACCGCCTTCGGGCCCGAGGTCGATCACCCAGTCGGCCTCGGCGATCACGTCGAGGTCGTGTTCGATCACCACCACGCTGTGGCCGCCATCGACCAGGCGGTGCAACACGCGCACCAGTTTCTCGACATCGGCCATGTGCAGCCCGACCGTGGGTTCGTCCAGCACGTACAGCGTGTGGGGCGCCTTCTGGCCGCGCCGCGTGATGTCGTCGCGCACCTTGCTGAGCTCGGTCACGAGCTTGATGCG
>JANLQZ010000377.1:0-3521 GCA_031368125.1 Betaproteobacteria bacterium | reverse complement strand
GCCCACTTCTTCGAGCGTGTGGTCGCTGGTCATCTCGATGCCGAAACGCATGCGCAGCACCTTGGCTTCGCGCGGCGTGAGGCTGTCCAGGATGTCCTTCACCACGTCGCGCAGGCCGGCCTGCATGGCGGCTTCCATGGGTGCGGTGTTGGCGCTGTCCTCGATGAAGTCGCCCAGGTGCGAATCGTCGTCATCGCCGATCGGCGTTTCCATCGAGATCGGCTCCTTGGCGATCTTCATGATCTTGCGGATCTTGTCTTCCGGAATCTCCATGCGCTCAGCCAGCACGCTGGCGTCGGGCTCGAAGCCAAACTCCTGCAGGTGCTGTCGGCTGATGCGGTTCATCTTGTTGATGGTTTCGATCATGTGCACCGGGATCCTGATCGTGCGCGCCTGGTCCGCAATGCTGCGTGTGATCGCCTGGCGGATCCACCAGGTGGCGTAGGTCGAGAATTTGTAGCCGCGGCGGTATTCGAACTTGTCGACCGCCTTCATCAGGCCGATATTGCCTTCCTGGATCAGGTCCAGGAACTGCAGGCCGCGGTTGGTGTATTTCTTGGCGATCGAGATCACCAGGCGCAGGTTGGCCTCGATCATCTCCTTCTTGGCGCTGCGTGTCGATGATTCGCCTTCGTTCATGCGCTTGTTGATGTCCTTGAGCTGGTCCAGCGGCACCACCACCCGCGACTGCAGGTCGGTCAGCTTTTGCTGCAGGTCCTGCACCGGCGGGATGTTGCGGCCCATGATGGTGCTCCACGGCTTGCCCGCGCTGGCCTGCTTCTCGATCCACTTCAGGTTCAGCAGCTGGCTGGCGACCTTGTTGCCGTGTTTGTCGCGGCCGCTGAAGTCGGCGATGAAGTGCTCCTGCGGGTAGCCGCACTTGTCGACGATGATGCGGCGCAGTTCACGCTCTTTCTTGCGGATGTCGTCAACCTGGGCGCGCACCATGTCGCACAGTTTCTCGATCGCCTTGGCGGTGAAGCGGATCGACATCAGCTGTTCGCTCAGCGCCCTCTGGGCCTTGACATAAGCGGGTGTTCCGTAACCCTCCTTGTCGTAGATCTTGTGCACTTTTTCGAACAGGTCGCGCAGCGTGTCGAAGCGGGTCAGGGCTTCCTTCTTGAGTTCTTCGAGTTTTTTGGTCAGAGCCTTGGAGCCGCCCTTGCCGTCATCGTCGTCCTCGGCGTCGAATTCGTCGAAGTCCTCTTCGGCCACGTAGTCGTCGGCCTCGTTGGGGTTGGAAAAGCCGTCAACGACGGTCGTGATGACGATCTTGCCCTCGCGGATCTCCTCGCCCAGGCGCAGGATTTCGGCGATGGTGGCGGGCGAGGCGGAGATCGCCTCCATCATCGCCATCAGGCCGCCTTCGATGCGTTTGGCGATCTCGATTTCGCCTTCACGCGTGAGCAGTTCGACCGTGCCCATCTCGCGCATGTACATGCGCACCGGGTCGGTGGTGCGGCCGAATTCGCTGTCCACCGTGGACAGCGCGGCTTCGGCTTCTTCTTCGGCTTCTTCCTCGGTGGCGGCGGTCGGCGCGGTGTTGTTCAGCAACAGCGTCTCCGCGTCCGGGGTCTGTTCGTATACCGCCACGCCCATGTCGTTGAGCATGGAAATCACCACTTCCAGGGTTTCCGCGTCGACCAGCTTGTCGGGCAGGTGGTCGGAGATTTCGCCGTGCGTCAGGTAGCCGCGGGTCTTGCCGAGTTTGATCAGGGCCTTGAGCCGCTGCCGGCGCTTGGCCAGGTCTTCTTCGGACAGGACGGTTTCGTCGAGCCCGAACTCTTTCATCAGCGCGCGTTCTTTGGCCTTGCTGATCTTCATCCGCAGCGGCTTGACCTTTTCACCGTTCGACGGGGGTTCTTCCGCGAATTCGGTCACGATGTCCTGCAGGTCATCGACGCTGTCAGGATTGATGCTTCCTTTGGGCTTGGGTCCACGCTTGGCGCCGATCCGCACCGGAACTTCGGTTTTTGCGGCCGGCGCCTTGGGCGGGCGGCCCGGTTTTTTCTTCGCAGCCAGTTCCGCCGCGGCCGCGGCTGGCGCGGTCTTTTTCAGGTCGGCCACGTGGGCGGCGGATTTCTTGTCGGCTTTGGCGGGGCTGGGGGCGGAAGGCTTGGATAAGGGCACTGACGAGGCTTTCGATGCGGGCGTCCGCATGGTCTTGGATGTTGCCGTGGTACCCGCGGTCCTGGCTGGCGCCGGTGCGGCGCGCGTGCTTTGGGACTTGAGGGCAGCCTTGGCAACCGGTTTGGCTACTGCTTTGCTGACTGCCTTCGGCGCGGGTTTCGCCGTATGGTGGGCGACCGGTCTGGAAACGGACTTGACAGGCGTCTTGGACTTTTGAGCGGGCATGACAGGACCTCAGGACTTCAAAGGGACAGATTCAACCGGTGCCGCGGGAGCGGACGCTGGTGGCTTGGCAGGGGGTGACCATCGGGCCGGCAAGATGTGTGGGCGAACATTTGGAGTGCAGTCCTTGCGGTGAGGCGGCCGGTCGTGAACGTCGTCATCGGTTGGCCTGGCCCGGAGGTGCTGCTGTCGCTCTTGCGCAATCAACTTTGGATTATACCTCGCGATCGACTGCGCATGGGGCCGGCCAGACTGCCATCCACGGCGGCTCAGGGCTGTGGTTGTGCTGACGCTTCGAGTTCGCGCCGGCGGGCCTGCAACTCGCGGTAACGCTGCAGTGCCGTGGGGTCTGCCCTGGCCGCTTCGATCGCCTCGGTTTCCTGGACCTTGATGTGTTCGATCAGCATGCGCTTGAGCAGGTTGCGCAGTTCCTCGACCGTGTCCTGGTGGTCGTCTGCACCCGCCATGTCGGTGGCGGACATCAGCCGGATGGCGAACTCCTCCGACTCATGCCCGCGCAGGCCTTCCCGCATGGCGCCCCAGGGCTGGGGCCCGTGATCGTGCAACTGGCGTTCCACCCAGACAAACAACGGCCCATGCGGCGCTGGAAGGTGGCACAACATGGCATGGTCTTCCGCCGAGAACGCGTCCCAGCTGGACATGTGGCCAAGCAGAATCCTGGCTGCATGGTCAGCCCGGCTGGCCGGCTTGACCCGCCCTGGAGCATGGCCGCCGTCGCGGGACTCCGCCCCCCGGCGCTGGCCGGATGCATAAGGGCGTCCAGCGCCGCCGAAGCCCTTGCCGTGCCGGGTGGACGGAGCGCCGGCACGTGTATCGTGCGGCTGCCAGAGGTCGATCAACTCGCGGTTGGCCAGTTGCACCAATGCGGAGATCTCCGACAACAATTGGCGCTTGAGCGCGCCATCGGGCAATTGGTTCCAAAGCGGCCTGGCGTTGCTGGCCAGCCGGGCCCGGCCCTCGGCGCTGTTGAGGTCGCACCCGTCACGCGCGGAGTCCACCAGGAAACGGCTTAGCGGCACCGCCTCGCTGACGCAGCGCGCGAAGCCTTCCTTACCAAAGGCGCGGATGTAGCTGTCGGGATCATGCTCGGACGGCAGAAAGAGGAATTTCACGCTGCGCACGTCGGTGGCGTAGGACAGGGCGCCGTC
>JANLQZ010000320.1:0-2612 GCA_031368125.1 Betaproteobacteria bacterium | reverse complement strand
CGCCTGGCGCTGGACAAGACCGGTCGCGTGCTGGCCATCCAGGGCGACCTGTCGCTGCGACTGGGCTGGCCGTCCCCGCGTTTGGAGTTCGGCGCCGTGGCCTTTGCCAACCCGGCCTGGGCGCGCGAGAAACATATGCTGACGGCCGACGCGGCGCAAGTCACGCTCGACCTGTCGCAACTGTTGCGGCGCCATATCGTCTTGCCGGAGGTGCGCCTGGTGCGTCCGGTGGTGTTTCTGGAGCAAGGCAGCGGCGGGCGCAAGACCTGGCTGCTCGACCGGGAACAGCAGGACGAGGGCGCGCGTTTACGGATCGATCTGCTCAGCATCGACCAGGGCACGATCGGCTACGACGATGCGCAGCAAAAGACCAGCATCCGGGCGAAGCTGTCGACCCAGGACGCGCCGTCGCAAGGGTCGGCGCAGGCCGGCCTGAGCTTCGATGCCGCTGGAAAATACAAGGACCTGGCGCTCGAGGCGCGCGGCAGCGGCGGGCCGGTACTGGCGCTGCGGGACGAAAAAACCCCCTATCCGCTGAAGGTCGACGCCACCGTGGGCCGTACCCGTGTGCGGGCCGACGGAACCATCACCAGCCTGCTCGCATTCACGGCGCTGGACATGCGCCTGGCGCTGCAGGGGGACAACCTGGAGCGGCTGTTCCCGCTGCTCGGCATCGCGCTGCCCGCGACCCGCGCCTACACCACCGAAGGGCATCTGTCGCACAGCGCTAAGACCTGGCGCTACGAGAAGTTTTCGGGCCGTATCGGCGACAGCGACATCGCGGGAACGGTGCAGGTCGATACCGGTGGTGCGCGTCCGCAATTGAAAGCGGAACTGGTATCGAAGGTGCTCGATTTCGCCGATCTCGGACCGCTGATCGGGTCGCGGCCCGGCAGCATGCAGGCCGCCAAAATGGCGGCTCCGGCCCCGACCCCGACGGTCGCCGCCACGCCCGCCAAAGCGCGTGTGTTGCCCGACCTGCCGTTCAACACCGACCGTTGGGACAGTGTCGACGCCGACGTCACGCTCAAGGCCGGCACCATCCGGCGCGCGCGCGAATTGCCGCTCGACAACCTGACGACCCACCTGGTCCTGCGCGACTCGGTGTTGACGCTCGACCCGATCGACTTCGGCCTCGCCGGCGGCACCCTGAACGGTGTGGTCACGCTCGACGGGCGCAAGAATCCGATCCAGGCGCAGGCGCGGGTGCGCGTGCGCAAGGTGCTGCTCCCGCGGTTGTTCCCGACCGTCGACCTGAACAAGAACAGCATCGGCCAGATCAACGGCGAGTTCGACCTGATCGGGCACGGCAACTCGGTGCGTGACATGCTGGCGAGCTCCAATGGCAAGTTGGGACTGGTGGTGGCCGGTGGCGAGATCAGCCGGCTGATGATGGAAAAGGCCGGCCTGCATTTGTGGGAGATCCTGCAGCTGAACCTGTCTGGCGACAAACTCATCAAGCTGCGGTGCGCGGTGGCCGATTTCGACGTCAAGCAGGGCAACATGCATGCCGAGGCGCTGGTATTCGACACCGCCGTCACCACCATCAACGGTAGCGGCGACATCGACCTCGGAAAAGAAACACTGGACCTCACGCTGAACCCGAAGACCAAGAACACCAGCCCGCTGGCATTACGCAGCCCGATCTATGTGCGCGGCAGTTTTGCCAGGCCCGAAGTCGCGGTCGACACCGGGCGCGTGGCCGCGCGTGCTCTCGGCGCGGTGGCGCTGGGCATCGTCAACCCGCTGCTGGCGCTGATTCCGTTGATCGATGCCGGGCCCGGCAAGGACAGCGATTGCGGCCAGCTGGTGCGCGAAGCCAGGGCGTTGCCGCGGCCCGACAAGGCCGCTGCCGGGGCGGCGAAATGAGTCGCCGCGCGTTTCGGGTGCTGCTGCGTTCGGTGCTGCTGGGCGCGTGCCTGCTGGCTGCGACGGGTTGTGCGACGCTGCCCGACACCGAAGCCCTGCGTGAGCGGCACCGGGGCCAGCAAACACGATTCGAGAATGCGCTGGGCCCGATTTCGAGCAGCAAGAGCGCCGCGATCCTGGCCGGGCTCAAACGCCAATCCGGCGACATCGACATCCTGGAAAAACACCTGGCGCTGGAACAGGCGATCAACGACAGCCCGCTGCTGGTGGGCAACAAGGTGATCCTGCTGCAGGATGGTGCGCAGGCTTATCCGGCCATGTTCGCCGCGATTCGCAGCGCCCGCGACCACATCAACCTCGAGTCCTACATGATCGAGGACGACGAGGTCGGCCGGCAGTTCGCGGAACTGTTGCTGCAGCAGCAGGCACGCGGCGTGCAGGTCAACGTGATCTACGACAGCGTGGGCGGCTTCAACACACCCAAGGCGTTCTTCGAGCGCCTGACGCAGGCCGGAATCGCGGTGCTCGAATTCAATCCGGTCAATCCGCTGGCGGCGAAGGCGCCGTGGCTGATCAACAACCGCGACCACCGCAAGTTGCTCGTGGTCGACGGGCGCACCGCCTTCGTCGGCGGCATCAATATCAGCAGCGTGTATTCGTCCGGGTCGATCGCCCGGCGCGCCGGCAAGGCGGGCGGCGACGGGACAGCGTGGCGTGACACCGACCTGCAGCTGCAGGGCCCG
>JANLQZ010000304.1:0-2150 GCA_031368125.1 Betaproteobacteria bacterium | reverse complement strand
GACTTCTACTTCGCGGGCGTCGATAGCTGGCTGTTCGACATCGCGGTCTGCCTGAACGACTGGTGTATCGATCTGGAAACCGGCGCCGGCGACGTGCTGCGCGCCGACAGCCTGCTAGGCGCCTACGCCGCCGTGCGCCCGCTGAGCGCTGCGGAACGTGCGTTGTTGCCGGCGCTGGTGCGCGCCGGCGCCCTGCGGTTCTGGATTTCACGCCTGTGGGACTACCACCTGCCGCGCGAAGCATCGATGCTCAACGCCCATGATCCCGCCCATTTCGAACGGGTATTGCGCGCGCGCGTGGCCAGGCCCGTCACAATGTCCTGCAAACCTCACTGATGCGCGTGGCCGGCACCGATCCAACCGGGCTTTGGCACACAATCGCGTCTGGCCGACCAGGACTGGCTCCTGCACCTGAAACCATTACGGCCGGCACCACTCCAAAATGAAACTGAACATCGTTCCCGCGCGTACTGGCATTCAATGGGTAAAAATGGGCATCCGCACCTTCTTTCGGCAGCCACTCGCCTTGTCCGGCCTTTTCTTCATGTTCCTGGCCATCATGTCGCTGGCCGGAGTCGTGCCCGTGATCGGGCTGGCGCTGGCACTGGCCCTGTTGCCGGCCTGCACACTCGGCCTGATGGCAGCGAGCAAGGAGGCCAGCAGCGGGAAGTTTCCGATGCCCGCCGTATTCCTGAGCGCTTTTCGCGCGGGCCGGCAGCAATTGCGCGCGATGCTGGTGCTCGGTGTGTTGTACGGCGTCGGCTTCTGGATCGTGATGGGGCTCACCGCATTGTTCGACAACGGCAATTTCGCCAGCCGCTACCTGGCGGGCGAAATGCCCACGCTGGAAATGGCCCAGGACCCGGCGACACAAACCGCCATGCTGGCGTTTCTGGCGCTGCAACTCCCGCTCTCGCTGATGTTCTGGCATGCCCCGGCGCTGGTGCACTGGCATCAGGTGCCACCGATCAAGAGCGTATTCTTCAGCCTGGTGGCGTGCCTGCGCAACTTCTGGGCCTTTGCCTTGTTCGGGCTGGTGTGGATGTCGATCCTGGTGCTTGCAATACTGTGTGTTTCGATCCTTGCCGGCCTGCTCGGCAGCCCGCAGGTGGCCGGGATAATCCTGCTGCCCACCTCGCTGCTGATCGCGACGATGTTCTTCACCTCCACCTATTTCACCTTTCGCGATTGTTTTGACACCAACCCGGAGAACAATGATGACCAAGCACATGCTGGATAGCCGCTCGGAAAAAGAGTTGCTCTGGTACCAGCGCCGCAGCTTCCTGTCGGCTGCCGCGGCCTGGACCGCAATGGGTGGTTTCCCAGCCGCCCTGGCCCAGCAACGCAGCAATATCGTGGAGTTCGTCGGTGACGCACAACTCAACGGCGCGCGCCTCTTGCCCCAGCAGTCGATCCAGACCGGCGACGAAGTCGTGACCGGGCCGGGCACCACGCTGATTTTCGTGGTCGGCAACTCGTCGTTCAAGGTGCGGCAAAATTCGCGCATGTCGGTCGAACGCGGGGATTCGTTGAATACCGTGGCTGTACTGCGCCTGCTCGCCGGCGCGGTCGCCAGCGTCTGGGGCAAGGGCCCGACGCGACAGATAGTGACACCGACCCTGACCGCGGGCATACGCGGCACCGGGGTCTACACCGAGATTTTTGCCAGCCAGGAAAACCGCAGCTACTTCTGCAATTGTTACGGCACGGTCGAGATGTCGGCCGGCTCGGACAGCACCACCAGCCAGGCGCAATACCACCAGGCGTTCTGGGGCGAAGTTCGTCCAAAGGAGGGGCGCTTCCTGACCGCCGCCCCGGCGATCAACCATGGCGACGAGGAACTGGAGAACCTCGCGCGCCTGATCGGGCAGCGCACCGCGTGGCAGCTGATGGGCAAAAAGGGTGTGAAGGACGGCAAGGGTTATCTGGAAGACAAACCCGGCCAGATGCACCCGGCGCAAATGCTGGGCAAGTGAATCAGTTTTTCGCCTTGTAGTCGGCGATCGCCTTGGACAGGTCGGCGTATTCTTCGCAGGTCTTGTTGCCGCAGATTCTTTCCAGTTCGGCCAGGTGCTTCTCGGCCTCGGCCGGTTTCTTGTCCATCAGGTAGGCTTCACCGATGTATTCGTGTGCGCCCTTGTGCCTGGGGT
>JANLQZ010000256.1:0-12954 GCA_031368125.1 Betaproteobacteria bacterium | reverse complement strand
TACATACCGGATTTTGTCGTGGAGACAGCGCGGCAGCTGCTCATGTGCGAAACCAAGGCGCGTAACGAATTGGGGACTGATGAGGTCAAGGCAAAGGTCGACGCCGGCTCTTTGTGGTGCAAGCATGCATCAGACCATGCGAGCAGGATCGGCTCCAAACCGTGGAAATACCTGCTGATACCACATGACCAAGTTACAGAAGACAAACGGCTGGTTGACTTTGAGTCGTTTGTGGCAAGGGCCAAATAAGAAGCGCTCGACTTCAGTATTCGCTTATGCCCCAAGCTTACGCCCCAAGCTTGCGCACGCGACATGGGCACGAGCCACCCTGTCAGGCAGTGGCGGCGTGGCAGGGCAAACTTACCAGGCGTTCAAGGGCGATGCCAATGGCCCTGTCATCGAACAGCTTGGCCTTGCGTTCAGCGGCACCAGCAGTGGGCCAGCGGTTGATGCCTTCTCGCACGGCCTGCACTGTGGGCTGCACACCCTCACGGCTGATCAGCCAGTCCACCGTGGCCAGCAGTTCCATGCCAAAAGGTGACTCGAAGCCGTCGATCACAGACGCAGCCTCTTCCAGCGCATCGGTGTAGGCCTTCGCTTCGCTGCGCAGATAGGCCTGCACCAGTTCCTTGCGCTCTTCGTTGAACCAGATCACGTCGAACGGGTCCGCGTCGGCAATACGCTTATCGCTGCGCAGGTAGCTGCCATCCAGTCCGTCCAGCAGCTTGGTCAGCCGATGCGCATAAGGCCCGAATTTATTGGCCTCGAACTGCAGGTTCAGCGGGTTGTCACCCGGCTGGCGGCGCTCAATCGCGCGCTCAAGGAACCACGCCAGCTTCTGGACCTCCAGCAGACTGCACTCCATGCCCAGCACCCAATAGCGGCGCACCAGTTCGGCGATCAATGCACGCGGGGCGGTCAGCTTCTCAATGCCCTTATGCTTGCCCACGTCTTGATAGGTCTTGGTCGGCTCAAATACGGTGATCTGGATGTCGAGATCTCCCAACGCCTTATCGATCTGCTTGCGCACAGCGGGCCAGTCCAGTCCGCCGTTACCGGCTCCCAGCGGCGGGATGGCGACGGACTTGACATGCTTGTCCACCAGGAAGCGCCGCAGGTCTTGCAGGCCGTCCGTGACCCACTCCAACCGCGAAGGGGAACGCCAATGCTGCTTGGTGGGAAAGTTGACGATCCAGCGCGGGCCGTCCAGCTCGCGTGGCTCGGTAATGAACATCTTGCCGGTTTGCACGTTTCCCGCCTTGCAGGCCGCGGCGTACCGGCGGAAGTTGTCGTCAAACCGCTCCTTGAACATGAGGGCAATGCCCTTGCCCATGATGCCCACGGTGTTTACCGTATTCACCAATGCCTCGGCCTTGGCTTCGAGCAAATTGCCTTGTGTGAATTGGATCATCAGAAGTACCACCCCGTGCGTGCAACGACCTGAAGGTGCAAACCCCTTACTGCCAGCGCCTGTTCAATCTCTATTTTTGCATTTTCGGTGTAACAGACCACTCCTGACAAACCCTGCACCGGGTAATACTGATGGACCAAGGCCTCGGCCTGGTAGCGCCCGAACTTGGCAAGATCGTCCGGATCGCGCCGGAAATCCCGCGCCTGCAACAGCTTCCAGTCCACCTTGTCCAGGTCCGCCAGAGCGCTGTAGTACTTGGCTAGGCTGTTGTTGGCGTGGCTGTCCGTGAATAGGAAGCGAAGGCCCAGCTCCGCGACCCGGTGCAGGCTGGCTACGAGGATAAGAATGTCGCGGTTGGGGTAGCGGGTCACCCCGTTCCAACCCGTATTGATGTTGCGCATCATCACGGAGAACGGCGTGAAGTAGAACGGCACATAGTCGTTCAACAAGCCTCCGGGTGGCACTGGAACCGGCCATCTGGCGCGTGTGCTGATCAGATCCTGGTTGCCAAGGCTTACCCACTGCGCCGCCCTGACATTGCTATTGCCACATTGCAAGCCATGGTCCAGCACCCATGGCAGATTGGCCCTGTGAATGATCCGAAAGATACGGGCCTTTTCGGGGTTCAGCAGGGTGGCGTAGTCGTCAGGCATCGGCCACCTCCGTTGCGATCTGCCGCGAGTGACGGGTTTACTTAGCCCCCGCCTTCACCTTCAGCCGCCAGGCATGCAGCAGTGGCTCGGTATAACCACTCGGCTGCGCCAGCCCCTGGAACACCAGATCGCTCGCCGCCTGGAACGCGGCGCCTTGCGGGTTGGCGGCCATGCTCCGGTACCGCGGGTCGCCGGCGTTTTGTTTGTCCACCACCTTGGCCATGCGCTTTAACGTGGCCTTCACCTGCGCCTTGGTCACTACGCCGTGGAGCAGCCAGTTGGCAATGTGCTGGCTGCTGATGCGCAGCGTGGCGCGGTCCTCCATCAGCGCCACATTGTGGATGTCGGGCACCTTGGAGCAGCCGATGCCCTGGTCGATCCAGCGCACCACATAACCCAGGATGCCCTGCGCGTTGTTGTCGATTTCCTGCTGCTTCTCGGCATCGCTCCACTTCGGCGTCTTGACGACGGGGATCGTCAGCAGGTCGTTCAGCAGCGATTCGCGTTCGGGGGTGGCGTGGGCGGCCTCCAGTTGCCGCTGCACCTGGGCCACGTCGACCTGGTGGTAATGCAACGCATGCAGCGTGGCGGCGGTGGGGCTGGGTACCCAGGCGGTGTTGGCGCCGGCCAATGGGTGGCCGATCTTCTGCTTCAGCATGTCGGCCATCAGGTCGGGCATGGCCCACATGCCCTTGCCGATCTGGGCGCGTCCGCGCAATCCGCAGGACAGGCCGACCAGCACATTGTTCTTCTCGTAGGCCTGGATCCAGGCGCTGGATTTCATGTCGCCCTTGCGCAGCACCGGGCCGGCCTGCATGCAGCTATGCATCTCGTCGCCGGTGCGGTCCAGGAAGCCGGTGTTGATGAATGCCACGCGGCTGGCGGCGGCGGCGATGCAGGCCTTGAGGTTGACGCTGGTGCGGCGCTCCTCGTCCATGATGCCGAGCTTGACCGTGCTGTCCTTGAGGCCCAGCAGCTTCTCGACGCGGCCGAACAGTTCGCTGGCAAACGCGACCTCGGCCGGGCCGTGCATCTTGGGCTTGACGATGTAGACCGAGCCGGTGCGCGAGTTGCGCAGCCCGTTGGCGCCGTGCCCCTGCAGGTCGTGCAGCGCAATCGTGGTGGTGACGACCGCGTCCAGGATGCCTTCGGGAATCTCGCGCGTTGCGCCATCGGCGCCGATGTACAGCACGGCCGGGTTGGTCATCAGGTGGCCGACGTTGCGCAGGAACATCAGCGAGCGGCCGTGCAGGCGCACCTCGCCCGGGTCCCCGGCCGCTTGGCTGCCAGAGGCTGATCCGGCGGCGGTGTAGACGCGGTCCGGGTTCAGGCCGCGCCGGAAGGTTCGGCCGCCCTTGGTCACGTCTTCGGTCAGTGTGCCCTTGAGGATGCCCAGCCAGTTGCGGTAACCCAGCACCTTGTCCTGCGCGTCGACGCAGGCCACCGAGTCCTCCAGGTCCAGGATGGTGGACAGGGCGGCCTCCAGCACCAGGTCGCATACGCCGGCCGGGTCGGTGGCGCCGATCGGTGTTGCCCGGTCGATGCGGATGTCGAGGTGCAGGCCGTGGTGCTGCAGCAGCACCGACGACGGCGCAGAAGCGTCGCCCTGGTAACCGATGAACTGCCTGGTGTTCTTCAGCCCGGTGGTGCTGCCGCCCTGGAGGGTGACGAGCAGCGCGCCGCCGTGCACCGCGTAGCCGATGGAGTCGACATGCGAGCCGCGCTGGAGCGCGGCAGTGCGGTCGAGCACGTGGCGGGCGTACGAGATCACCTTGGCACCGCGCACCTCGTTGTAGCCCGGGCCCTTGTCGGCGCCGTCGGTTTCTGAAATCGCGTCGGTGCCGTAGAGCGCGTCGTACAGCGAGCCCCAGCGCGCATTGGCGGCGTTGAGTGCGTAACGCGCATTGAGGATCGGCACCACCAGCTGCGGGCCGGCCTGTCTGGCGAGTTCGGCGTCGACGTTCTTCGTGGTGGCCCGGACTTGGTCCGGTGGTGGCACCAGGTACCCGATTTTTTCAAGGAACCGGCGGTAGGCCGGCATGGTCCTGACCGGGCCGGGGTGGGCCCGGTGCCAGCGGTCGAGTTCGGTCTGCAGGCGGTCGCGCTCGGCCAGCAGCGCGATGTTCTTCGGCGCCAGTTCGGCCACGATCGCATCGAAGCCGGCCCAGAAGGCGTCGTTGTCCACCCCCGTGCCGGGCAACACCTCGTCTTCGATGAATCGGTACAACTCGGTCGCCACCTGCAGGTGATGGATCGGGGTGCGTGTGGTCACTGTTCTCTCCTTCAAACAAAAAATCCGGGGTCAGAAAAAGGCGCTTACGTCGCGCAGGCTGGTGCCGGTGCGCGTCGGTTGTGTGCCCAGCTCTTCGAACGGCAACTGGTAGCGGTTGACCCACAGGGTCTGGTAGCCGTACCAGGTGGCGGCCAGCGCGTCCCAGGCGTTGCAGCTGACGAACGCCATCTGTTGGGCGCGCAGGCCGGTGGCCTGTTCCCCCAGCGCGTAAGCCTGCGGGGCGGTCTTGTACTTGCGGACCGGATCGACGCTGATGACGTGGTCGAGCAGCCCGTCGAGCCCGGCGGACTTGACGGCCAGGTTCAGCATCGCCGGGTCGCCGTTGCTCAGGATGCCGGTCACGATACCCATGGACTTGAGTTCGCGCAGCACCTCATGGTTCTCCGGGAACGCGCTCAGGCTGCGGTACTGGTTCATCAGGCGGTCGATCTTGGCCTGCACCTCGGTGGCGCCAGGATCCGGTTCGGATGCCATCGGCCCGACCAGGCGCTTGATCGCGTAGACCAGCGCCGCGCGTGTGAGTTGCCAGAACGGCTGGTAATGGGCACCGTCGTTGCAGGTGGTCACGAGGCGGGTGTATTCGATCTGCTTGTCGCGCCACAACACGCCGAGCGCCTGGCCCTGGCCCGGAAACAACTGCTCCGCCAGCAGGCCGACGCTGTAGACGTCGAACAAGGTGCCATAGGCGTCGAACAGTACGGCTTTGGGTTTTTCCATCCCCGGACTATATTTGATACCTCCATGACTATTAACATTGATGAAGTAGCTTTATCCATGACAAAAATAGCATGAATGCCAATCTGCAGCAGCATCGGCACGCTACTGCACAGCCGTGTGATTCGGGTTGTGCGCTGTCCGCTGTCCGCTCGTGTTCGTTCGATGCGTCTTACGGTGGTGCGGCACGCCGGTGTGCCATGCGACCGTGCAGACCGCGCGCCGCCGTCACGGCCGAACAACATCGCCCGTGTATCCGGCCTTGTCCGGTGCGGTGGCGGCTGATCACGCACAGGTCTGAACGCCGCGTTGGCGTTCGTGCAAAATAGTCCACATTTCGCGTCGTCGGCGAAGGACCACGTTGACCATGAATCGGTTACAAAGTGGTAGTTGCCATTTCCCGTATCGGAACCAAATGGATTGACCGTTGCTGCCGCGCACCCGGCCGTGACCACGCATAACACAGACACCATGCCGCAGCGGCTGGTGCACAGGCAACGAAATTCGTCAGAGAGTATCCAAACCCGTCAATCGATGTCTGCCAGCCCAACCGGATCGCTCGATGCCGCAACCCGCGCTCTGGTGCTGCGCCATGTCCAGACTTTGATAACCAAGACCCTGGCCTTTTTCGCCGAGCGCCAGGACGAGCATCTCAAACGCCTGCGTTCCCACTTTTTCGAGCAGGTGGACGCCCGCCCCCATACCACCCAGGCCCAGAACCTGCGCACAGCCGGGGTCATGCTGGACAAAAACGCCGCGCAATTCAATCGCGCGTTCCAGGCCGCCTTGCGCGAGTCGATCGAAGAACAGCTGGATTCGGTCGTGCCCGGTATCTTCGGCACGTCGCGCTCCGCTGAATCCAGCGGGCCGCGCAGCCTGGCATTGCTGGATGTGGACGAGATTGAGCGCCACCTGCTGGTGGACCGCGTCGCGCAAGGTTTCAACGCGCGCTACGACCCGAAACTCGTGCCCTTGACGCAGTGTGTCGGCATGCTGTTGCGCCAGGAAGACTTCTCGTTCTCGGACAACCCGTTTCGGCCGGCGGCCTTTATCCATGCCTTCTCAATCGCCTGGTACAACAGCGAGTTCGATCCGGCGGCGGCGGAGGACTTCGTCTCCGCGCTCGAACCCGGGTGCAGCATCGACTGGGCCCCGTTGTACGCCAGCCTGACCGAGACCCTGGTACGCGCCGGGTTTTCTGCCCAACCGGTCCACCGCATCAAACGCACCACGGGCGGCGACTCGACGTTGCCGCCGTCGCAGCACGGGCGCGAGGCGGTCAGCGCGGCCAAGTCCGGTTTTGGCGGGCTCGAATCCGGCAGTCCGCGTTCGGGGTTTGCCGGTCTCGAGACCGAGCCGGCACGCGCCAAGTGGACCGACCTGGCGCCGGCGGCCGGGCGCAGCATCGCGGCGCACGCGCGGCAGTTCCTGCAGAAACTGGGCATTGGCCGGCCGGCGGATGGCCAGGGGGCGGGTGAGAGTGAGGGCGGCCCGATGGCGGATGGCGGCGCAGCAGCGGGCCCGCAAGTGCCGGCCGACCCGGCGTTCATGGGTTACCTGGGTGGTTTGCAGGCCGGGGCATGGGCGTCGCCGACGCATCCCTGGGTGCCGGGGCAGGACCTGGGCGACCAGAACCTGTTGCGTGAATTGCGCGACCGCGACGAGGTCAAGAGCGCTCCGGAACTCGATCGCGGCACGGTCGACGCGCTCGTGGAGGTGTTCGACTTCGTGTTCGCCGACAAGGCGATACCGACACAACTCAAGGTGGTGATCGGGCGGCTGCAGATCCCGGTGCTGCGCGCTGCGATGATCGATCGCGATTTCTTCCTCACGCCGGGCCATCCGGCGCGCAAACTGGTCGATGCGCTGGCCTCGGCGTCGGTGGGCTGGATGCCCGAGAAGGGCGAAGCCGATCCGCTGTATGTGCGCATCGAGACCACCGTCAAACGCGTGTTGACCGAGTTCGAGGATGACCTGGAACTGTTCGCCCAGCTGGTGGCCGACTTCAATACCTTTATTCAGGACGCCGAGCGGCAAGTGCTGGTGCACATCGCGCCTGCGGCAAACGAAGAGCAGCAACGCGAAGCGCTGGAGCTTGCGCTCGCGCATGTCGACGACGTCGTCCACCAATGCATCGATGCCCTGCCCCGCGAGGAACCATTGTTGCCGTTCCTGCTGCCGTTCCTGACCATCCAGTGGCGCGAGGTGATGGCCCGTGCATGGATGAACCAGGCGGTCGCCCCATCGGACTGGGAAGATGCGCTGGGCACGATGGACCAGGTGATCTGGTCCACGCAGCCCAAGGGCAGCGGCGCCGAGCGTGCCCGGCTGGTGGCCGTCTTGCCCGATCTCGTGCGCAAGCTCAATGCCAGTCTGGACACCATCGGTTGGTCGGGTGAGGAGCGCACCGGCTTCATGCGCAGCCTGATCGACACGCACATGAAGGCCATCCGCACGCCCAAAACCGGTCCGGCGCCACTGGAATCCGGCCCGGGCGAAGGCGAGTCGCGCGCCGGCAGCGAGGCGATGAAAGCGCTGGAGCACCGGCGCACCCGGCACCAGGCAGGCGAAGCCGACGAGTTCGATGCCATGGCCCAGGCCTTCACGCGCGCCATGTGGTTCGAATTCGCGGACGACAAGGGTGTGCGCAGGCGTTACCGGCTGAGCTGGGTCAGTCCACAACGGACCCGACTGCTGTTTACCAACCGCGATGGTTTCGAGGCCTTTGTGCGCTCGGAAAAGGAAGTGGGCGGCCTGTTGCGCGAAGGCCGCTTGGTCGTGATCGACCAGGAACCGATCGTGACGCGCGCGATCGAGCAGATCATGGCGGCTGCCGGGCAGACGGAACTCGACATGGAACTGGTATGACGGCGCGCGGCATGTTCCCGTCGCCGCCTGCCCTGGGCAGTACTCACGGGTAGATCTAGCCGATCCGGGTGCCCAGTCGGCGCGCGGCCTCCAGCACCGCGCTGGAGTATTTTTCCTGGTAACGCGTGCTTGGCATCGTCAGCGTCAGCGCGCCGGCCAGGCTGCCGTCGGCCTTGAACACCGGGGCGGAGATGCCCGCCACGTCGGCCAGCCGGTCGCCCACGGCCGCGTAATACCCGCGTTGGCGGATGCCGGCGAGCAGCCGCCTGTCACGCTGCGGCGGCGCACGCTGGTCAGCTGCGCCGAACGCCCGCAGCACCCGCGCTCCGGTGCCGCGATCCATCGGCAACACTTCTCCAGCCTGGATGTGGTCGCGGATCGGGTGCGGCGAATCGACCCGGTACAGGCACACGCGGCGTTCCTGCGCACCCCGCCCCTGCTTCACGTGGTAGGCCGCGCTTTCACCGGTGGCGGCGACCAGCCCACGCAGCACGGGCAGCACCACCTTGTCGAGCGAGAACGAGGCCGCGTAGACGCTGTGCAGGCGCGCCACCTCGCTGCCGAGGCTGTAACGACCGTCGTCCTGGCGTTGCACCAGCCGCGCGTGTTCGAGCGACGCGAGCAATCGCAGCACGGTGCTCTTGTAGAGCTGTGTGCGTTCGGCCAGTTCGGACAATCCCAGCGCGAGGTCGTCGGCGCGAAAAGCGCCCAGCAACGTCAGCGCCCGGTCGACCGCGGCCACGCCACCAGGCGCGGCATCGGCGTCGGCGATCGATTCGGTTTGCGCTTTGCGTGGCATGGCGATCCGTTCGCGGGGGTGCTTGACAGGCCGTGTGACCTCCGGCATTATTTTATAAGAAAGAATTACGTTCTATCTTACAGAATAGTGGAAAATGTGCAATACAACCCGGCCGACGTGGTGCGTATCAGCGAGGTCGGTCCGCGCGACGGCCTGCAATCGGTCGCGGCAACCATGCCCACGGAGCACAAGCTGCGCTGGATCGACGCCTTGTACGCCGCGGGATTGCGCGAGATCGAGGTCTGCTCCTTCGTGCCGGCCAGGCTGCTGCCGCAGATGGCCGATGCGCGCGAAGTGGTGCGCCACGCGCTGACTTTGCCCGGCCTGACGGTAGTGGCGCTGGTGCCCAACCTGCGTGGCGCGCAGGCCGCGCTGGAAGCCGGAGCGCACAAGCTCGCCGTTCCGGTGTCGGCCAGCACTGCGCGCTCGCTGGCCAACGTGAGCAGGACGCCCGAGGAGATGGTGCGCGAACTGCGCGCGATGTCGCGACTGCGCGACGACACCGCCGCTGGCGTGCGCCTGGAAGCCGGCATCTCCACCGCCTTTGGCTGCACACTGCAGGGCGCGGTGGCCGAAGACGATGTGATCCGCCTGGCGGCCCAATGTACGCAAGCCGGCGCCGACGAAGCCGGCCTGTCCGACACGGTCGGGTATGCCGATCCCGCGCGGGTGCGCCGCCTGTTCCGGCGCCTGCGCGCCGAGATCGGCGACAAGGCCGGGGCGGCCCACATGCACAACACCCGCGGACTGGGGCTGGCCAGCTGCCTGGCCGCCTACGACGAGGGGGTGCGCAGCTTCGACTCCTCGCTCGGCGGCCTGGGCGGCTGTCCTTATGCCCCAGGCGCATCCGGCAACGTGGTGACCGAAGACCTGGTCTTCATGTTCGAGGCCATGGGTGTTGGCACCGGCGTCGATCTTGAAAAACTCATCGCGGCCCGCGCGCCCCTGCAAGCCGGTCTGCCGGGCGAGCCGCTGTATGGCATGGCCGCTTTGGCAGGGTTCCCCAACGGCTGGCGCCAGCACGGGGCAGTCCATGTCTGACCCGCTGCGGTTTGCGCCCGTGCCCGGCGCACCCGACCCGGGGCCAGCTTTGCCGCTGCAGGGCATTCGCGTGGTCGAATTCACGCACATGGTGATGGGCCCCGCTTGCCGCATGGTGCTGGCCGACCTCGGCGCCGAGGTCATCAAGGTGGAGCCGATCGGCCATGGCCGGCAAGGCGATGCGACGCGCCAGCTGATCGGGTCCGGCGCCGGGTTCTTTCCGTTGTTCAACCGCAACAAGAAAAGCATCGCGCTGGATTTGCAGACGTCGGCGGGCAAGGAGGCCGTGTTGCGCCTGATCGCGACGGCCGACATAGTGAGCGAGAACTTCAAGCCGGGCACGATGGGAAAACTGGGGCTCGACTGCGCGCGCCTCAAGGCGCTGAACCCGCGCCTGATTTTTGTCAGCCACAAGGGGTTCCTGCCGGGCCGGTACGAACACCGCACAGCGCTGGACGAAGTGGTCCAGATGATCGGTGGACTGGCCTACATGACCGGGCGCCCGGGCGACTCGCTGCGCGCTGGCGCCAGTGTCGACGACATCATGGGAGGCATGTTTGGCGCGATCGGCGCCATGGCGGCCCTGGCCCAGCGGCACAGGACCGGCCGCGGGCAGGAAGTGCAAAGCGCGCTGTTCGAAAACAATGTCTTTCTGGTGGCCCAGCACATGATGCAGTTCGCCGTCACCGGTACGCCGGCCGCGCCGGTGCCGGCGCGTATTTCGGCCTGGGGCATCTACGACGTGTTCCTGGTCAGGGGCGGGCGCAGATATTCCTGGCCGTCGTCAGCGACACGGCCTGGGCGGCCTTCTGCGACGCGTTCGGTTTTGCCGACCTCAAGGGCGACGAGCGGCTGAAGACCAACAACGACAGCGTCCGCGCGCGCGACTGGATGATGCCGTTGCTGCGCGAACGCCTGGCGCGCTTCAGCGCGGCGGAACTGGCCGCCGAGTTAGAGCGCCATGCGCTGCCGTTTGCGCCCGTCACGCGACCGCAGGACCTGCTCGACGATCCGCATTTGCTGGCCACCGGCGGTCTGGCGCCGATCACGTTGCCCGATGGGCGCGCAGCCACGACGGTACTGTTGCCGCTGACCCTGGACGGCGCGCGTCCCGAGGTGCGGCTGTCGCCGCCCACGCTGGGCCAGCACAACCACGAAGTCCTCGCGTCGCTCGGTTACTCCGACGCCCAGATAGGGGCGATGTGCCGATCCGGCGCGGCGCCAAAGGCTTAGGCCCAATACTGTTCGCTTTACCCATGTCATTGCGGCCCCGGATCGGGTCCGGGGTTGCAGCACCCGCAATCCATGGATGCCGGATCATGTCCGGGATGACAAACTGAACAGCATTGGCCCTAGCCGAACACCCGCAGGGCGTGTTGGCCCAGACCTTGCGCGACGCTGGAAAAACGGTCGCCCCGTATGGCGCGCGCGGCCGGAAAACGCGCCGCGATACGGTCTGCCAGTGGCTGCAGGCCGGTCGACCCACCGGTGAAGTACAACGCGCCGGCCTGCGCACGGTCGATGCCCGCCCGGGCCAGCGTTTCGTCGGCAGCGCCCGCGATGCGCTCCAGGTCGGCGCGGATCGCATCGATCGCGCCGGCCTCGTCCAGCAGCACCTGCAGGCCGGCGTCCAGCAGACCCAGGTCGATCGTCGCCGCACTGCCGTCGGCCACCGTGATTTTTGCGGCTTCGGCGCGGCCGATCAGCGCGTGTCCGAGGCGCTGGCGCACCGCGGCCATCAGCCGCGCGTGTTGTTGCGTGTCGGCATAGAAAGTTCGCATGCCCTGGAGTTCGGCCACACGGCCCGCCGCATAGACGGTGTTGATCAGGTGCCAGGTCGCCAGGTCGAAGTACACCTTGCTCGGCACTTCGCGCCCGGTCGGCCCCAGCGCGCGGTAGCCGCAAGCGGGCAGGATGCGGGCGAGTTCGATCCGGCGGTCGAAATCGGTGCCGGCGACGTGTATTCCGTAGTTGGCCAGGATGTCGTCCTTGCGCTCGACGCGCCGGCGCCGCGCCGGCCCCACGCGCACGAGCGAGAAGTCCGAGGTTCCACCGCCAATGTCGGCCACCAGCACCAGTTGCTCCCGCTCGACCGTGGTTTCGTAATCCAGCGCGGCTGCGATCGGCTCGTACTGGAACCGGACCTCGGCAAAACACACTGCGCGCGCGGCCTGCTCCAGCGCGGCCTGGGCCGCGGCATCGCGCTGCGGGTCGTCGTCGACAAAAAACACCAGGCGGCCCAGCACCACCTGGGTCAGCGGGCGGCCAGCCTGCGCCTGCGCCATGGTCTTGAGGTGGCGCAGGTAACTGCCCACCACGTCGAGGTACCGCACCGAGCGGCCACCACCGACGTCAGTGGCCTGTGCGGCCAGCGTCGAGCCCAGGATGCTCTTCATCGATCGCATCAGCCGGCCCTCGATGCCCTCCACGTAGGCGGCCACCGCCGCGCGCCCATAGTGGCGTTGTGGCTCCTGGTACGACGCCAGGCCCTCCACGGCATAAAACACGGCGGTCGGCATGTTGTGCTGGCCCGGCTCGAGCTCGACCAGCCGCACGCGCACCTGGTCTGGCAGCGCAATGGCTGAATTGGAAGTGCCGAAATCGATCGCACAGAAGGCGGGCATGGGAACTGCCACCGGCGTCGCAAGCGGCGCGGTGCGGGTTGGGGCAAAGGGGGAAGGACGCGATTCTATAGACCGTGACATAGCCGATCCGATGCCCGCCGCCGCTGTGCCCGCTGTCGCTGCCCGACCGCCACCGCCACCGTCGCACTCGCCAGTGGCATGACGGTCGCCAACCGCAACGGCTGTCGTTGCGGGCCTGACCCGCAACCTATGGATCCCGGGGCAGGCCCGGGATGACAGCTTGCGTCCCGGTCCTTGCCGGCCACCGCGCTGCAGGTCAGGGATGACACATGCCGCCGTGGTCCGTGCCCTCGCCTGACGGTGCCGCCATGCATACTGGGGTCATGCAGACACACCAGGCATTGCCGAGTCCGAGTCCGCCGCCGCCCTCCCACGCCATCCGTATTGCTCTGGCGCTGTCGCTCGGGGCGGCGGTGTCGCTGGGCATCACGCGGTTCGCCTACGGCTTGCTGCTGCCGCCGATGCGTGCCGACCTGGGCTGGAGTTATGCGCTGGCCGGTGCGATGAACACCAGCAATGCGGCCGGTTAC
>JANLQZ010000238.1:0-8342 GCA_031368125.1 Betaproteobacteria bacterium | reverse complement strand
CGCCGCCGGAACCCGGCGCAGCTGCTCCATGGTCTCGTGCACGCTCAGCACGTCGGCGTACTTGATCGCCATGTCGTACAGGTTGGAAAAATGCGGCGCCTCGTGTTTGTCGGCCACACACTCCTCCGGCACGATGGTCCGGAAACTGCGCGACAGGCTGTCGACCACCGTGGCGCGCACGCAGCCCGAGGTGGAACCGCCCGTCACGACAACCGTGTCCACGCCGTGGAAGGTGAAGATCGAACCCAGGTTGGTTTCGAAGAACGCCGAGGCCATGCGCTTGTTGACGACGATGTCGCGCTGGTGGTCGATCCGGAGCCGGTCGTCGAACTCGGAGCGCCGGCTGCCGACCTTGATGTTCTGCAGCGAGTCCGGCGTATTGGTGCGCGTGCCCCACACGCCGCAGTCTTCGCCCGACTCCATGTAGGCGACGTAGGTCCAGACCACCGGGAAGTTGCGGGCCCGGAATTCTGCCGCCAGCTGGTTGACGTAGTCGAGCTGCTTCGGGTCGGTCTGGTAGGCGGTCGCGAATTCGCCGACACAGGTGTAGGCCTTTTGCAGGTCGATGTTGATCAGCGCCGGCTTGCGCCCGAAACCAAAACGCTTGCGTGTCGGGTTGGCCTTGATCTCGGCATAAAGCTGGCGTGCGGTCTGGCTGGATTCCTGCATTCCTGCGGTCCTTGGATAGTCCAATTCATCATGCATCCGGTCAATTGTTCTGTCAATGGGACAATTGGGGATGCCGAACCGGTGGCGCGGGTTGCACGGCAAAATCGGCCGCAGCTGTCTCCTGGTTTCGGGCGACGTGGCGTCTCTATGCTTCGGCCCAACCCGCCGACAACAACTCTGCCTGGGCCAGTACCGTTTGGACCGCCTCATCCTGCAAGTCCGGGGGATAACCATACTTGTTCAGGATACGTTTCACCATCACGCGGATCTTCGCCCGCGCACTACCAGCGCCGCGTTGTAATGCAGCAGCGATTTGATCTCGGCCTTGTAGGTCTGGATCTGCGCGTAGGCGCTCCAGATCGTCGCGTCCTCATCGGCAGCGTTCTTCAGTTCGATAAGACCCAGCGGCAGCCCGTTGACGAAAACCACGATGTCCGGCCGCCGGTTGTGCGGCCCCTCGATCACCGTGAACTGGTTCACCGCCAGCCAGTCATTCCCCTGCACAGAGCCAAAATCCACCAGCCGCACATGATCGCCCGCGATGCTGCCGTCCATGCGCGCATACTCCACCGGCACGCCTTCGCGCAGCATCCGGTGAAAGGCGCGGTTCGTCTGCGTGAGCGAAGGCGTGCCCACCCGCAGCACCTTGCGCAAGGCATCTTCCCGCGCCTCCTCGGGAATGGAAAAATTCAGCCGCCGGATGGCATCGCGCAAGCGTGCCACCAGCACCACCTCGGCAAATGACACCCGCTCCGATGCAGGCTCGCCGGGTGCCATGTCTGGCCCGTGCCCGATGGCATAACCCAACTCCCCGAACCATTCGAGGGCGGCGGCTTCGACGATGGATTCGTTGAGGCTCATGGCTTCGGCGGCTTGGGTTTCTTCGGCTTCGGCAATTTCTTCAATTCTGAGGCGGCCCTCTCAAAATCCAAATCTACGAGACGCGGCTGCGAATCCACGAACACCCGGTAGCGGCCGTATTCCAGCTCCGCTTTCATCTTCGCCTGCTCGGCGGAAATCTTGCCCACGTGGTCCAGCAGTTCGTGCTCGGAGAGTTTCAGGAACTCATCCAGCTTCGTGATCCAGTCGCGCATCGTCATCAACTTGCGCTGGAGCGCCCGCAGCTCGGCAAATTCGATGTAGGCGTTCACGATCCGGTTCAGCGTGTCGAGTTCTTCGCCATCGAGATAGTTCTTGGCAATGGACACGTCCTCCTTGCGGATGATGCCGCCGGGTCGCGTCGTCTGCAGGCCCATGAAGGGCTTTTCAGCGTCCACCCGTGCATGGATCACCTCGGCCGCCGTCTGCCCGTGCGCCGCCCAGTGCATCTTGTTCTGCACCGCGGCGAAAAACTGCTGCGACATCTCCGTGTTCGGCGTGTAGTCCACACTCGTCGCGTAAATATCCAGCACCTTCTGGTAAAAGCGCCGTTCGGAGGAGCGGATGTCGCGGATGCGCTCCAGTTGCTCATCAAAGTAATCTTTCTGTCCCTTGCCCGGCGGATTTTTCAGCCGCTCGTCGTCCATGGTGAAGCCCTTCACCAGATACTCGTTCAAGCGCCCAATGGCCCACTGGCGGAACTGTGTGCCCAGGTGGCTGCGGACGCGGAAACCGACGGCGATTACAGCATCCAAGTTGTAGTGCTCAATCTCCCGCGCCACCTCCCGCTTGCCTTCGATTCGAACTATTCGGAACTTCCGAACAGTTGCCCCCGTCGCCAGTTCCCCCTCGGCATAAATGCCCTTCAGATGCTCGTTCACGGTCGGCACGGTGACTTGAAACAGCTCCGCCATGAGCGCCTGCGTCAGCCAGACAGTCTCATTCTCAAGCCGGCACTGGATGCGCGTGCGGCCATCTTCCGTCTGGTAGAGGATGATTTCGGAATTGGGCAAAGGTTCGTCACTCATGGTTTCAGCCTCCTCTCAAATCGAACTTGTAAGTAACGCCTAATAGTTGCCCGCGCCTCCTGTGGAATGAAAAAGTTCAGCCGCCGGATGGCCTCGCGCAAGCGTGCCACCAGCACCATATCGCCAAACGATGCCCGCTCCGCCGCCGGTTCACCAGGCGCAATGTGCGGCCCGGGCCCGATGGCATAACCCAGCTCTTCGAACCATTCGAGAGCGGCGCCTTCGACGATGGATTCGTTGAGGCTCGTCATGACGACACCTTCTGCCGCGCCGATGCCAACCGGGCAGCGCCGAGGGTCGCGTCCACGGTCACGCGCTGCCCACCGTATGCATCTTCGGCGCGGATCGGCTCAACGCGCACCGTATCGGCCAGATACACCATCGCATCGGGCTCGGCGTCTACCTGGAACAGGTCGATAAAGATTTGCCGCACGGCGTCATCCGACCGGTCCCCGAAGCCCAGCAGATCGGCATCACGTGTCGGGCGCAGCGCGTTGCCGAGCCAAACCAGCATCAGCAAAGCGCCCTTCAGGACGAAGCGATCCACATGCGGCGAGCGCGACAGCCGGTACAGGAATCGCTCGACCGCATAACACGTCAGCACCAGATTGGGATCGGTGTTGATCGCCTTGGTGTGCCGCGCCAATCGTGTTTGCATCGAAACGGGCCAGGCCATCGCAATGCGTGTTCATGCCACCAGCCCTTCGAGGTACGGCCGCATGACGCGCTGCACGCGGCAGACGCGGGCATAACGGTCCAGCTCGTCCATGCTGAAGCGCCGGGCGCGCCAGGCTTCGCGCAGCGCCTCCAGCGCAACGTCGATGCCGATCTTGTTGCGGTACTTGAAGCAGTCGGCCAAGGTTTTTGCGATGTTGTAGACGCGCACCGTTTGCCCCTCAATGCGGCGGGACTCGATGCCTTCGGTCAACGCCGCCCCCGAATAACGAACCACGCGCAGCGGCGGGTATCGAAGCGACGGTCGGTGTGCACGCCGGTCGATCGCGATCCACACGTCGGCCGGCAGCTGGGTGCCGATGCCGTGAAACTGCAATGCGCTGAGCAGACAAATCGCCCCGTGCGGCACCGCCGCACTCACCAGCACAAGACCATGGTGCTCGCAAAAGGGACGCTCGGGAAGCCGATAGAGGCCGCGCACGACGCGCTCAAGTTGCCCGGCCTCGACCAGACGGGTGAGCGCCTGGCGGTGAATGCCGGCTGCGGCGATTTCGCGCGCCGTAACCCCCTGGGCACGGCGCGCTAGGCGCAGGACTTTCAGGTTGTGGGTGGCTGGCGGCATGTGGCGAATAGCAGGCTATTGCGTATATCTGTCAATTATTCGCCACATTCCCACGATCGCGTGGGGATTACACACCCGGTTTTCTCGGCGCGAGTGGCGCCCATGCCCGACCATCCAACCCAGGTTCACGAACCATTCGTGGGTGGCATCAAATCCCAAGTGCCCATACGGTTTTGGCGACCTTCGCCATTTCAGATTGGCGCTTCGCGATGGTCGCCTCCGTCCAGTCGGCAAATTGAGTCAATTCCTTGGATGTTTGGTATTGCGACTGCGCATACACCTGCTGCTTCTGCGCAAAAGCTGCATTGCCGGCCTGCTGACCGTTCAATCCCCGTTCCAGCAAGGAGTAGTTGCCGACACGCTCGCAACTGCGCTCGTGAGCTTCGGCGGCGAAGTGTTCCCACCCGACTTCGCCCGGATTCTCCGGCAAAATGTGTTCAACCGTGGCGGTCATCCCCTCGTCGGTGATATCCGTCCCGCTGAGTTGTTTTTCGATCCTCGCAAGGATGTAGCGCAAACGCTTGCCAGAGGTGCTCCGGTTCCGCAGCCGGAGAGCGCCAAAATCCGCCTCGAATTCGTCGTCGTGAATGTAGATCGGCCGTATGGACTGACGAACAGCGGCGAGCGTCGTCGCGGCGCCCCGTCGGACTTCGAGCGCCGCGCGGTTGTAGATTTCCTCCAGGATGTGCGTGCTTCGCCGTCCCACACCATTGAATCTGACGGATAAAACCGCGCAGTAGCGCAGAATCTCGACCAAGTCTTGGGGAACGGTGAACACGTCCTTCGCAGCGAGAACCAACGGCGTGTATTGGGAGACATTGAACAGGTTGAGCACGCGCACATGCTCTTTCGCTCCCTGGTAATCGAGCCAGAATTGGCTGGCATAGTCATTCAGCGCTTCAAACCATGCCGCGTCCTTTTCCAGCCGGTCGAGTAGCGCAAACACATGATCGAGTGTGGTCACGTCTCGCTTGATCGTTTTGAAAAGCTGCTTCTGGCGAACGTATACACGCTGGGAGTTGAGGTGGTGACGCAGGAACTCGGGAAAACTTGCAATGCCTATGCGGGCGGTGATTCGCGCCCACTGCCGGAGCACCGGGTCCATCTGCGATTTGCTGAGACGATCCGCCAATGACAGCAGGTAGTTTTTCAGCAGATCGGTCTCGGTAAGTTCCAGGCCGCGTGCATTGAGGGTCTCGAAGACGGTGTAGGCGCTCAACTGGTCCTGCACTCGTACGCTGATGAAAACAAGCCGCTCCGTGACGATCTCGCTCACGAATCTTGCGACCTCTTCGCCCTTCTTCCTTGGCGAGAACTTCTCCTGAATCTTGCCCTTGAAAAACTGGGAGCAGTTCCACAGCAGCTTCTCGGAGTCGCGCAGACCACGAACGCCGCCCTGCGGTGGTTTGCGCTGCGCCAGATTCAACTGGAAGAAATCATCGTCATTGGCATTGAGCTTCAGCTTGGGGATGATGCGAAGGCTGGTCGGGTCTTTCGCGCCGAGGTAACTGCTCTCCAAGAGCGCTGCGCGTTCCTTGTTCGCGGCCGCATCTTCGCCTTCGCCTGCGAGTTCGTAGAGGTAATCCACGCTGGCCAGAATCAGGATGCTCAGTGTTGCCATTCGCTGCTGGCCGTCAATCACGCGGAACTGCTTGCGCTCTCCACTTTCCAGCACAATGGCGCCCATATAGTGGTCTTCACCGTTGACTTCGATCGTCAGAAGGTCTTCCCACAAGTCCTCCCAGTGCTCCTGCTTCCATGAATAGTCGCGCTGGTACGGCGGCACGCCGTAGCTCTTCCCATTGCTGAGAAGCTCCTTCAGGTCCTCGGTGTCCGTATTCAGGAGTGTGCTGCGGGCCATATGCGTTGCGAGTTTACTTCCTTGCTGAAGACAAAACAGCGTTTCCCACACTCAACTCCCCGCTCAACAACTTCGGCAGCAGCGTGTCGCGCAGGGTGGCGAGGGTGCGGGATTCGAGGGTGTTGGTGAAAGCCTTGTCGAAGATGGGCGCAACGTGCCGGTCGAACGCGGCCATTGGCGAGCACGAAGCCGGCCATGCCGTGGGGCGCCAGGTGGTGGATGAAGTGCTGCACCCAGGCGAAGTTGGCGTTGCCCTTGGGTGGCACGCCGAACTGCCAGCGCACGTCGTCGTCCCGCCGGTGCCAGTCGGAGTCGTTGAAGGGCGGGTTGGCGAGCACGTAGTCGGCACGCAGTTCGGGATGGAGTTCGCGGCGGAAGGTGTCGGCGTGTTCGGGGCCGAAGTCGGCCTCGATGCCGCGCAGGGCAAGGTTCATCACGGCGAGGCGGCGGGTGGTGGCGTTGCTCTCCTGGCCGTAGATGCTGATGTCGCCGAGCTTGCCGCCGTGGGATGCGACGAATTTTTCCGATTGCACGAACATGCCGCCGGAGCCGTAGGCGGGGTCGTAGATGCGGCCCTTGTACAGGGCCAGCATCTCGACCAGGCAACGCACGACGCAGGACGGGCTGTAGAACTGGCCGCCGTTCTTGCCGATGGTGGGTTGTTTGGCGCTGGCCTGAAGATGGGACCAGCGGGCATCGGCAGGCACCCAGAAGACGTTCTCGGCTTTGTATTCGTCCGGGTCTTCCGGGTTGGCACCCTCGTAGTCGCCCCGACCAGCGAGAAGCTTGGCGCGGTGTTCCTCGAAGGTGTCGGAGATGTACTTGAGGAAGATCAGGCCGAGGACGACGTGTTTGTATTCCGCCGCGTCGATGTTGTTGCGCAGCTTGTCGGCAGTGAGCCACAGCTTGGCCTCGAAGCCGATGGTTGCGCTGGAATCGTTCTTCTTGCTCGGCGGTTTCGCCATCGGGTGCCTTTGCGGGGACAAGGGGACATGGGCTTTGGCGGATTCCAGCCTCAAGTGTTGGCGCTTGATTGTGCAACGGCGAGTGTTGCACAAGGCATGGGGTATTTAGCCTGGCGCCGCTACGGGATGGCCCGGCGGGCACAGCGCCGGGCGCGTTGCCTGGCCCGCACCGGGGCCGGGCCGGGCATGGCGTTCAAGCCGAAGGATGGGTCGCGAAGCTGCTGAACAGGGTGCCGGTCGGAACCCACTGCACATCCACGCGCAGCACCTGCGCCCCGGGTGGCCCGTTGTGACACCAGCGGACCATCTGCTCGACCTGCTGCCGTTCGCCCTGCACCATCGCCTCGACACTGCCATCGCCCAGGTTGCGCACCCAGCCGCGCGCGCCCATGGCACGCGCCGCCGACGCCATGGCGGCGCGAAAACCCACCCCCTGGACGCGGCCGCCCACCTCGATGCGGGCGGTCAGGGGAGGGTCATGCAACGGCATGGCACAGCAGCGGGAGCGTCAAGCGGGCGTTGCGGTATGAGAGGCGGGCGCCACGGCATGGCAGGCGGGCGCTGCAGTATGGCTGGAGGGTACTGCAGGTTGGAAGGCGCACGCTGCGGCATGAATGGCAATCACCGCCGGGTGCGGGCGCATGCGCTTGGCGCGTGCCGCGTGCCGCCGCGGCGCGATCAATCGCCCTCGTCCTCGTCCGTGTCGTGGTGGTCGCCGTGCCCGTGTTCACGGGGTGGCCGCACGCAATTGAAGTTGGCGGCGTCGTCGGTGCTTCCACTGCCGCTCCACCGTGCCTCTTTGGGGTAGGGGCACAGCGGGCGCGTGCGCACGCTCTGGTCGGGCAGCGTCTGCGACGCCACGATGCGCTCGGGCGCCTTGCCCTGCTCGACCCATGCCACCAGCGGCGCCAGCCGGTCCCAGTCCTTGAGCCCGCCGCCGATGGCGCCGCAGTGGTCCATGCCGGGGGCCAGGAACAGCCGGATGGTGTTCTCGGTCTTGCGCCGCGAGTGGTTCTGGTCGAGCACGGCCTCGTAGTACTGGACCGTGCGTTGCGCCGGGATCAGTCCGTCGCCCCAGCCGTGGTACAGGAGGAACTTGCCGCCGTGTTTGCGGAACTCCGACAGGTCCGGATCGACGGCGTCCAGAATACGCGCCATGACGCGGCCCATGGGCGGGTCGGTGTCGAAGTTGAAATCGAACCAGTTGTAGCCCGGTGCCGGCCCCGGGTCGTTGGGGAAGAACAGGTAGTTCATGAAGCTGAAAGTGAACCCGCCCTGGAAATTCAGCGGCGGCAGCAGCCAGACCGGCCAACCCGCTTCGGACCCGAGCGGCTTGCCCGGGTACAGCGACTGGCCCCACGAGGTGCGCGGACCGTCATAGACGTTCTGCACCGCGGCCACCTGCGCATCCGTGAGGCAGGTGGCCGGATCGGCGCCGCCAGAGCATGCCCGCTCGGCGGCCTTGAATGTGCACGCCAGGGGATTCGATACCAGGCCGTCCTTGACGCCGTCGAGCGCGTCGCATTTGTCCAGCACCGCCGCATTCAGGGCGCGCGCCTGGGGCGGCGTGATGGTGCCCGCGCCGGCCTTGCCCGCGTCGGGCAGGAATTGGCGCAGGCTCCAGTTCTGCTCGACCGCCAGGC
>JANLQZ010000218.1:0-10430 GCA_031368125.1 Betaproteobacteria bacterium | reverse complement strand
CATCGGCCGCCACGTCGATTGCCAATGGCGCCGGGTCATCCATCGGAAGCGCGAACGGCGTGCCGTCACGAAACACACCGGTGGCCTGGCTCAATGCGAGCTTGCCCTGGTGCAGCGCCGCCTCGTCGAGCGCCAACGAATAGAAGCCCCACGCGTAACCCACCGACAGACGAAAGCGCGCATCGATGGAGCGCGTCACGTAACGATCCTGCTGCTGGAAATGCTGCGGCTGAAGGAACATTCCCTCGGTCCACATTACCTTGTTATGCCAAGTCATATCGAAGAGTCTGTGTGTTGTCGTGGGGCGCCGGGCCGATCATCCGGCCTGGCCCGCCGTCGAGGCGCGGCGGTGCGTCTCACCCGTCCATCAGTCAAACTGATGATACTCGTTGCAACCTGCCGCCACGACCCGAGGTGCTCAGGGAATGACATGCGTGGTCTGCCCCGGATCGACAAAAGTGATCACGCCGCCCCAGATGCAATTGAGGGTCGACGTGTTGTTCAGCGCTAGGGCATTACACAGCAGCACCGTGGGCGCGCCCGGCACCCACGGCGCGGGCGTGGCGGGCACACACGGCATCGGCGTCAATACTCCCAGGGCCGCGGCGGTTGCGGCAGCCACCATCGGATTGGACGGCGACTGGCACATGCCGAACGGCGGAATATTCATGATCGGTATGTGGTCCATGATGTTGGCCGCCATCATGTAGCTGGTGATGACCGTCTTGGGGGTCGGCAGCAGCTTGCTCGGCGCCAGGCCGAAGCTGCACTTCATCGTCGCGTTCATGCAAGTCTGCATCGCCATCGTGCATTTCTCCGTCGGCTCGTTCGCTAGACTTCGGCCGCGCCGGCCAGCCAGACCGTGAGCGCGGTGTAGTTGTCGTGTGTCGCCAGGTTGCTCGTGGCGGCGCGGACCGCCGCTTCAATGGCGTCCAGCCACTGCTGCGGCGTCGCGGCCGCGGCCAGCAGGCGCTCCAGCACGTCGTCCTGCAGGTAGTCCCAGACGCCGTCGCTGCACAGCAGGAACACATCACCGGCGGCCACCACGCGCGACGAAGGCGACGCGCTGAGCATCAGTTCATCGTCCTCCTTGCCAAGGGCTGACAGCAGTACGCTGCGCTCGGGATGGCCGCGCGTCTGCTCCTCGCGCAACACGCCGGCATTGACCAGCGACTCGACAAAACTGTGGTCGCGCGTGCGCTCCACCAGGCGCCCGCCGCGGAACCAGTACAGGCGCGAGTCGCCCGAATGCGCCCAGTCGGCACGCCCGTCGACAAAGTCGATCACCAGGCACACCGCCGTGGTGTGCATGTCCTGCTGCGCCGTGCCGGCGATGCGCCCATCGAGCACCGCCTGGTTGGTCTGGCGCAGCAGCAGAGCAAGCTCCGCGCCGTTGGCGGACGGTGTCTTGGCGAATCCGGCCAACAGGGTCTGCACCGCCAGGCGCGAGGCGACATCGCCACCGCCATGCCCGCCGGCGCCGTCGGCCAGCACGCAACACACCTGGCGTTCGGAGCTCCAGTAACCACAGGCATCTTCATTGCGTTTGCGGCCCCCGGGCTGCGACAGGATGGCGATGTTCAAGGTCAACATGTCGGCCTCAGGGCTTGGCATCTGGACCATCGAGGTGGTCGATGTACTGCTGGTAGGCGCGCAGGAAAGCGGCGCCGAAAATGGTGTTGAAATCCTCCTCTGCTTCGGTGGCCAGCTGCTGGTAGAGCTCCTGGAACATCTCCCACAGGCGGGCCTTGCGGCTGGACGGGATCAGGCTCGACAGCCCGGAGCGACCGACCAGCTTGCCTTCGACCACGGCCGGATCAAAACGCTGCAACACGCCCGCCAGTGCGGCCTTCATGCCGGCCATGACACCGAGCTGGTGCGCCTTCAGGTCGTCGTAGGCGTCGCGCATCGATTCCACCGGCGGCATGAAACCCGCCATCCTGGGCCCGAGCAGGTACTGCAGCGCAACCTCGACGCTGGGAGAAAACTTCAGCGAGTTGTTGGCGTTGGCGATGATCGTCGTGACATCGGCCCGCACCTCCCGCTTCAACGCGGCGCGTGCGGCCAGCAGTTCGACCGTGCCCTTGGTGGACTCCCGCAACAGCTGTCCCAGTTGCCGCATCAGCTCCGGACTCAGCGACGCCAGCCGCAAATCGGGCGTGCCAAGCCCATCACGCAACGCGTCCAGCAGTGCCTCGTGCTGCACCCGCGCAGCAACCGGGTGGGCGAGTGGCGCCAGGGCCGGTGGGGGCGCAGGCGGCGCCATCGCGGGCGAAGCCGCGACCGGCGCTGGCGCGCTCGGCGCGGGCGCGGGCGGAGCGACAACCGGCGACGCGGGCGTCGGCGGGCCGGCCGCCTTGCCAACACGCGCATCCGCGTCCCATGAGAAAACGGCTCCCGGCAATGCGGCGCCGCGGCTGGCCTGCGGCGGCGCCGGCTGGCGGGCGTTGCGCCACGGCGAGTTCAGGTCCGACACATGGTCCGGTTCGACCTTGACCCCTGGCCGCGCCGGCTCGAGCAGCGCGCGCATCGGATCGGACGCGGCGCTGGTGTTGGGTTGTGCGACCACGGGCGCCAGGGGCGAGGCGGCGAACGGGTCGCCCTTGGGCGCGCCGCCACCGAGGCCGAACAGGGCATCGAGCGAGTCTTCGCGGGACGCCTGCGGCACCAGCCCGTGGGCTTGGGATTCGGGAATGGACGCCCGCCCCTGGCCGGCATGCGGGGCGCCGGCGAGCTTGCCGAACGGGTCGCCGCGGGCTTCCTGTGCGAACGGGTCCCAGTCGTCGGGTATACCAAAGCCGGACGGTTTGCCGTCAGCCGAGGCGGTCCGGATCGGGCCGGTGCTTTCGGCCTGCGACGCTGCCGACGCCACTGGCTTCGGCGCCGCCGGAGATGGCCGCGCAGCGGGCACAGGACGCTGGTGCTGGCCGCTGTTGCCGAACGCCGCCTCGAACGGGTCCACCTTCCTGGCCGTCTGGCGCGTGGAAACCGCGATGCAGTAACTTCCGATCTCGATCTGGTCGCCGTCGGCCAGCGTCACCTCGCTGCCGTGCGCCACCGCTTTGCCGTTGTGTATGACCTGGTTGGCGCCGCGCCCGATCAGCGCGTAGCTGCCACTTCTGAACACCACCTGCGCGTGGACGCGCGAGATGCCGCGTTCCGGATCGGGCAGCACCATCTGATTGGTGTCGGCGCGCCCGATGGTGCCGCCGAGTTCGTCGAAACCGACCGACAGATTGCCGGGAGCGGCGGCGCCTTTGTAGCTCGATACGGTCAGCGTGATCATCGATGGCCTCTGGCGGTTCTGGCGTTTGCGTGAAGATTTCTCAACGTAGCAGGTGGCAACGACCGTTGACCACCGCGATGCGCACCGGCCAGGCCGACGCCGCCCCATCGGGCATCGGGACGGTTGCGAGCACCGGTTGGCCTGCGCTTCCCATGCACTCTATCAGGCGCCCGTTCGCACAGCGCCTGAGTATGAGTTCTTTCTCGGCCGGCAACACCATTTTGAGGACCTTGGTGGCGTGCAGCAGTTGCAGACGCGAACGCAGCCTGGTCACGACTTCGGCCGCCGGCTGCTGGTAGGCGATCGCCAGTTCTTCCAGCCGCAACCGGCTGGCGACAAGAAAAGGCTCGCAGTCGCCGCGCATCAGGTCGGCCGCCAGCCCCTGCAGGAACTGCGCGATCAACGCTCGGTGAGCCTCTACATCGTCGACCACCGGCGCGTCCAGCCAGCGCCAGCGCGGGAACTTGATCGGCAGGGCGACCGTGCGCGAGAAGGTCTGGGGCACACTGTAGACTTCGCCATCCTCGGCCGCCCAATCCAGTTCGGCCACCGTGCGCGCCGACAGTTCGCTGCCAATCTGTCCGATGCGCGGCAACAACAAGCGCAGCCGCGCGCCCACCAGACCGTCGGCAAGAACCGGCCGCGCGGCGCTCCGGTCCGACCCCGGCGCCGCAGGGCCGACCACCAGCCGGATTTCGTTGTCGCCGTCGAGCAGGTATTCATGCACCGGCAAACACACCCCCCCGCCCGGGCCGACGCGCCCGACCGGGATGTCGTTGAGCACGGCCTCGGCCGAACAGCCCTGGGTCTGCAGCCGCAGCATCAGCAGGCGGTCCATCAGCCCAGGCTCCAGTCAAGAAATTTCATCGCCGGCAGCAGCTGCAAGCGCAGGCGTGTCTGGCCCAGCACCGGATCATGCAGGCAGACCGGCACGGACACGGCCTGCGTGTCCAGGCGCGTGAACCATTGCCAGCCACCGCCGCCGCCAGAGCGCGGACGCAGGCCCATTTCGCCCACGATGGCCCCGGTGCAGGGGCCGGCCTCGCTCCACAGCGCACCCTCGTCCACGGCCAGCGGATCGAATTCGATGCGGTAATCGAACGACCAGCGCACGGCGGCCGCCAGCAGCACCTCGGGCAGGCCGGGCACGGCGTTGTCACGGGTCGGCTGCTGCCGCAGCGTGGCCTGGCCATGCACGATCAGGCGCACCTTGGTGCGTGTCACGCCGAGCGCCACCTCACCGGTGAGCACGATGTCGATCGCATGGCCCAGATCGAGGTCACCCACCATCCGCATCAGCGGCCGGCCGGCCAGCCCTTCGGGACCCTCGCGCCAGCCCCAGCTCAGCATCGCGCGTCCGCACAACATCGTTGCCGCCACCGTCATGGAAGCCTCGGTCGTCGTTTCCTGCCAGGCGGCAAACAACTTGTCGAAGCCGCGCAGCAGTTCCGCGTCGAGCGTCTCGTCGAACCCCGTGGCCCAGCGCAACGACGGCACCACCACCCCGTCGCGCTCGATCCGTACCCGCGTGGCCGGGGCCGCCTGATCCGGCGCCGCAGTGGCCGGGCGCGGCCACTGGCGGCTCGCGCCCGGTTCGCGCTGCCAAACAAACAACCACTGGTCGGCCGGGTAGGCCCAGACATAGGTTTCCACCGACCCGATGGGCACGCCCTCGTCGCGCAGCCCGCAGGTGGCGGCACGCAGCAGGCTCGTGCGCGGCAGCGTCTCTTCGATCAGTGTGACACCCAGGCCGTTGGCAGAGGGCACGGGCGCAGGACCGTCGACCAGCCAGCTCACGGCCCGCGCCTGGTGCCCGCGCCACGACCACAACCCGTGTTCACCGGCGGATTCGACCAGCGGGTGGTGGTCCTGGTCGCATACCGCATGGGTCAGCAACCGGACCTGCAACCGCGCGGCGTCTCCCGTGCCCGGCGCATGCGTCAACACGCAGACCAATGCCGGCACCGACGATCCCGGGCCGATGCGGATAGACGGGTTCGCCACGGCGACCGGCATGCGTTGCCACGCGCCGTCCTGCTGG
Organism: Betaproteobacteria bacterium; assembly: GCA_031368125.1. GTDB lineage: Bacteria > Pseudomonadota > Gammaproteobacteria > Burkholderiales > Burkholderiaceae_C > CAISIP01. Next base: position 5,103 of record JANLQZ010000218.1, on the reverse strand, counting down.
CGATACTCGCGCCGCCAGTCGAGCTCGAGCAACCGGATGTCAACCGCTTCCAGGTCGCAGGCCAGGCGCGGGGCGCGCACGGCGTCGCTGTTCGCCACCCGGCTGTTCTGGTCCAGTGCATCCAGCAGCAGGCCGTCGGTGCGAAGCAAGGGGTCGCTGAGGTTGCCGCCGTCGCTTGCGCGGCGTTTCAGTTCGGTGCTGGCCCGCACCACCAACTGGTGCAGCTTGACCCATCCACCCAGTCGCTCGTCCGCCAATATCGCGAGCGCCCATTCGTTCTCGGGCTTGCGCTCGAAGTTGGGGCCCAGTGCGCAGCACACGTTGACGAACCGCGCCGTCAAGACGCCGCGCGCGATCTGGTGCGAGGCCGCGCTGGCGCAGGCGACGTCGATGAAGCCGTCCAGCAGGTCGCCCAGTCTGGCCCGCAGTTCGGGCCAGTGCAGCGTGATGAAGCCGGCGATCTCGGCCTGCATGCCGTCCGTGTCGATTGCAGCGGGCGCGGCCATCAATCGGGGAGCCGGCAGTTAAAGGGGCCGTGCCGGTGTCGGCACCGGTCAGGCAAGCGGGTCATCCTTCTTCACCGGCTCCTTCACCGCCAGCACCGGTTTCGGGCTGGCGCCAGCACCGGCACCGGGCGCACCGCCGGAGTTGATCATCACCATCGAGCCGGTGATCATCACGCCCGACGGACCGAGCACCACCGACGATCCGCCCGCCTTGAGCGTGATCATGGCGCCGGCTTCGATCACGATGTTGGCGCCGCCCTTGATGTGGACGTTGGCCGCCGCGTCCACGCCCAGGTTCGCGCCGATCTTGATATCGGTATTGGCGCCCGACTTCTGCGAGATCGTGGCCGCGGACTCGAGCATCACGTCCCCGGTGACTTTCAGGCTGTGTTTGCCGGTGACCTCGGTGGCGAAATCCTTGACCACCTTGATCTTGACCTCACCGTCCACCTGCTCGGTCAGGTTTTTCTCGATGCGGCTGTCCTGGTTGCCGGTGACATGCAGCGTGGCGTCATTCTTGACCAGATGGTGGAAGTCTTTCTCGGCCTGGAACCAGACGTATTCGGAGCCCTTCTTGTCCTCGAAGCGCAGCTCGTTGAAATTCGCCGCCGCGCCGTCCTTGCTCGAGCGACTCTTGTTGGTGCTCACGGTCGCGTTGTCGGGCAGCTTGTAGGGCGGTGTCTGTTCGCCGTTGTAGACGCGGCCGGTGATCAGCGGCCGGTCCGGGTCGCCTTCGAGGAAATCGACCACCACTTCCTGCCCGATCCGGGGCAGCGAAATCGCGCCCCAGGCCTGTCCGGCCCACGGGCTGGCAACACGCACCCAGCATGAGCTCTTGTCGTCCTTCTTGCCCAGGCGGTCCCAGTGGAACTGCACCTTGACCCGGCTGTGCACGTCGGTGAATATCTCCTGCCCCGACGGCCCCACCACCATCGCGGTGTGCAGGCCGGCCACCGCCGGCTTGGGTGTGTCGCGCCGGGGGCGGAATGTCTCGCTGCCTTCAATGGCCGTGAAATGGCAGCGGCAGAAGGTCTCGCCGGCGCCGGATTCGTAACCGCTGTAGGCCATCTCGATGCGGGTCGAGGTCACGAGGTGTGGCTGGTTCTGGTCGTCACGCGGGTGGCTTGCGAGGTCGAAGCGGTAACCACAGGCCAGACCCCGGACCGCACCGAACCCGGTGACGCGCGAATAACGCGCCTGTAGCTCCTCGATACGCAGCTTCGAATAACGGTCACCGTCGGCCTTGGTCGGGTAGTTGCCCGGGTAGTCGTAGACCTCGAGCTTGGCCGACGCCTGCTCCCGCGTGGCCTTGGCGGTGGTCTCCAGTGTCGCCTTGGGCTGCTTGAAATCGTAGTCCCTCAAGACCACCTGGCCGGACTGGATTTCCTTGTCGCTGCGCCATTGCGTGATGGGTTCGAACTCGAGTTGGCCGTCGACGGAATCGCGGAACTCGAACGTCTCCTGGGACGGAAACGGCTCGTGCGCGCTGGGCGCATTGACGATCACCATCGTGTGTTTGTCGGCCACGTGCTTGAAGTAGTAATAGAGTCCCTCCTGCTCCATCAGACGGCTGACGAAATTGAAGTCGCTCTCGCGGTACTGCACGCAGTACTCGTATTTTGGCAACGAGCCGGTGAGCTTGAATTCGAAATCCGGGCTGAAGGGCTCGAACACCTGCTTCAGGATGTCCTGCGCCGACAGGTCCTGGAACACGCGCGTGTCGGAGCGCCGCGTCAGCAGCCACAACCATGGCCGCAGCACCAGCCGGTAACGGAACATCTGCTGGAACGCGCCTTCGGTCCCCATGGCACACACCAGGCCGTGAAAGTGGCGCTCGGAGCCGCCCGGCAGCTCCAGCACCACGCTGGCCGGCTTGCCCAGCAGGTCTTCGGGCTTGACGGTGGAGCTGTCTGCGAGTGCCTCGATGGCGAACTCGAACAGCCGCCCCAGTTCCTCGGTCGCGTGCATGGCCATGAACAGCAGAACATTGTCCCCCGCGGTCTTCAGCGTCATCGGTGTTGCATCAGCCATGGCCCGGTTCCTTCACGCAATGCCGCAGTATCTCACCGGGTCGCGCTGACCAGCCAACCGGCAACCGACTTCAGGCTCTCGGATCGCAACACGACTTCGCGCAGGTCGACCACGCCAAATCCGGCACGCGCCAGCGCCGACGCGACGTAGCCGCGTGCATGGCTGTAACGCCCGTGCGGCTGCAACGTGAAGTCGGCTGCGTCGGTATGCGCCTCCACCGTGAAGACCCAGTGGCCGCCGGCGCGCAATGTGTGGTGCACGGCCGCAAATGCGGCGTCGAGCCGTCCGAAATAACACAGGGTATCGGCCGACACCACCAGGTCCTGGGCGACTTCGCAAGCCTCCAGATAAGCCACCAGTTCACCCTTCACGAGATCGTCGTAAAGCCCGCGCTGGCGCGCCCGGTCCAGCATGCCGGCGGACAGGTCCACACCGACCAGGCTGCGCGCAAACGGCCGCAGGTGCGGACCGCAAAGGCCGGTGCCACAACCGACATCGAGTATCTGCCGTTGGCCCCGCTCGTCACCGAGCAGGCGCGTGACGGCTTCGCCCACCAGCTCCGGGGCACGGTAGTTCAGGTCGGCGAGCCTGGCGTCGAAACTGTTCGCAAAGCCGTCGAACTCCTGCTCGACATACTGGTCGGACGCGCGTTCCGGAATGTCGGCGCCACCAAAAGCCGCAAGGTAGTGCAGGGCCTGCGGGTCATTGGGCGCCAGCTTGAGCCAGTGCAGGCAGGCGGCCTGCCCTTCTGCGAGCCGGCCCGCCCAACCGTAGGCGATGGCCAGCAGCCGCCTGGTATTGGCGTCGGCCGGCCGCAGCGCCAGGGCGTCCGCAAAATGCGAGAACGCCTCCGGCATTCGTCCGAGCGAGGTACACAGCGACGCGAGATTCGCATGTGCGTCGCCGAAACCCGGTTTGCGCGCGATCGCACGTTTCAGCATTTCTTCGGCTTCCTGCGGTCGGCGCAGGTTGCGCAGCAACACCCCGAGGTTGTTCAACACTTCCAGGTTGTCCGGGTCGAGTTCGGAGCAGCGGGCGTAGGCCGCTGCAGCCTCGTCATACTGCCCCTCGTCGAGCAGCACATTGCCAAGGTTGTTGTGCCATGGCCCGACCAGCGGGTCGATGGCGATCGATTGGCGGATCAGGTCGGCAGCCTCGGCGCCCTTGCCGCGCTGGCGCAGCAACACGCCCAGGTAATGCATGGCGTTGGCATTGCCGGGGTCTGCCTCCAATATGCTGCGATAACACTTTTCGGCCGCGTCGAGTCTGTCTTCGCGGTGCATTCGCATGGCGAACGCCAGCAGTTCGGGAACGGTCAACTCGACCTCGCGCGGCAGTGTCTCGGCCTGCGGGTCTGCGATCGGATCGGGCTGGTCGGGCATGTTCGGGCTGCGTTGGTACGCCACAAGTCGTGTATTGATCGTACCCAATCCGGCGCGACCCGATGCCGGCGCGACAAGAATAATTGCCGCCTGCGGTGCCGCGGACCGATGCGATTTGTCAACGACTTCGCAGGCGCGCCGGTTTCGGCGCCACCGGCATGGCGATAGTGGTTGCGTCGGCCCCCGACCCTGACGCAAACTATTGGTCTAGCCCAAATTGATGACAGGTAGATATCCGCTCACCCGGAGCCTGTCGAAGGGCTCACGACAGGCCAAGCTCAGGGCGAACGGCGTCTTGAATATCGAAAATTTCAATAGAGGGGCATAGCCAGTGAAGTCCCCGACCAGCGCAACACACTTCGAATACCGGAGCCAGCCATGCCAGCACACTTGGAATTCGCGCTCAGCTTCACCCGCTCGAAGGCGCGCCGCGCCGCGCACGATGACCCGATGCGCCTGCTGGTGATCGGCGACTTCAGCGCCAGGGCGCGTGCCGAACGACCACCGCTGGCCAGCCGACCCACCCACCGGGTCGACGCCGACAACCTCGACCAGGTGCTCAAGCGCCTCGCGCCTCGGCTTGGCCGGCCGGGTGGGGAGATCGTTTTCGGACAACTCGATGACTTCCACCCTGACCGCCTGTACGCGCGGCTGGACCTGTTCCAGGCCTTGCGCCAGGCGCGCGCCAACCCGGGCGCGGGCCATGGCGACCTGCTCGGCAGCCTGCTCGGAAAACCGGCAGCTGCACCGCCGGGCCCCGAGGCCGCGCCCACGCCGGCCCCGGCGGCCGGCATCGACGCCCTGATCCGCAGCATCGTGGCGCCACACATCGTGCAAGACACCTCGGAGCAAACCATGCACTACCAGGCCGCCATCGACGCGGCCACAACCGAGCAGATGCGGGCCCTGCTGCACGAGCCGGCTTTCCAGGCACTCGAATCGGCCTGGCGCGGTGTGCAGTGGCTGGTGTCGCGACTCGAACTCGACGAGAACCTGCAATTGCACCTGTTCGACGTGAGCAAAGAGGAACTGGCGTCCGACTTCATGGCGGCGCAAGGCGACCTGTCGCGCTCGGGTCTGGCCATGGCCCTGTGTGGTCCTGCCACCGTTACGCCGGACGACCCGGGATGGTCGCTGCTGGTCGGGTTATCTGGTTTTGGCCCGGGTGCGGACGACCTGGGCCT
>JANLQZ010000186.1:0-8075 GCA_031368125.1 Betaproteobacteria bacterium | reverse complement strand
CTCGGTCACCAGGTACTGCAACTGACCGTCGAGCAACTCCAGCATCCGGAACTGCTGCTGCGCGATGTAGTACTGGTTCTTGAGCGCCTCGAAATCCTTCTGCCACACCAGCGACTTGGCAAAGTCCGGAATCTGTTCGACGGTCTTGTGCCGCAGGTTGAGGTTGAGGATGATCGCCGCCGAAAACAACGACTTGTCGCAGCCCGGCCCGCCGATGATGTTGATCACCTTGGTCGGGTACATGCGCATCTTGTTTTCCGGCAGATGGTGCGCAGAGGTGGTGTAACGCATGGTCATGGTCTGGCTCCGGATAGTTTGTCCTGCAACTGACGCAGCTTACCCGCAAGCCGGCACCGCGGGCAAGCAGCCACCGGGCCGCCGCGCCGGCGACAGGACGGACCGCCTGCTCTACGACCGTTGCTGAAACTCCCGGTCACGCGCGCCGAGAAGCCCGGTGGCCAGACTGGCCAGTTCCCTGGCCAGCAGCTCGAGGATGTCCTCCATCGTCACGATGCCGGTCAGCCGTCCCTCGTCATCCACGATCACCAGTCGGCGCAGCCGGTTGCTGCGCATCAGCTGGACCGCGTCCATCGCATCCATCTCGGGATTGGCCAGCACGAGGTCGACCGACATGATGTCCCCGGCCGTGAAAAGGGCCGGGTCGAGGCCTTCGGCCATCAGGGCGAGCACCAGGTCCCGGTCGGTGATGATGCCCACCGGGCGGCTCTTGTCTGCCGCTTCCACGACCACCAGCGCGCCGATATGGTGCCGACGCATCAGTTGCGCTGCGACCAGCGCGGTGGTCTCGGGTTCGACCACCGCCACCACAGTGGTGGCGAAGTCCTTCAGGCGGGTCGGCATCACGGACTCCTTGGCGATGTTCAAGATGGTTGTCGGTGTCTTGTTTATGCATCGGGGCAACGCCCGCGTCGTTGACGCAACGCAAGCCAGCGCACGGTGGCAGGCAATCGGCGTGCGCCGCGCGTCCCCGATCAAGAACCGGCCTTTTCCCTGATCGGGACAACCTGCACCGGTACCTCAGGGCTGCAGCACGACCCGCCCCACCACGCGCCCATGGGCCAGGTCGTCCAGCGCCTGGTTGACGGAATGCAGGGGCCGCAGGTCGAGCGGAATCGACGGAAGCGCGACGCGCTGCGCCAGCGCCACCAGTTCACGCAACTCATGCAGACCGGCTACATAGGAGCCGGTGATGGCCAGCGACTTCAAGGGAAACATCGGCAGCGCCAGCCGGAACTCGCCGCCAAACAGACCCACGATCACCACCTGCCCGGCCCGGCGCACCAGGTTGACGGCCATCGATGAACTCGATTCGGCACCGACAAAATCGAGCGCCCCGGCGATGTTGCCGCCGCACGCCTTGGCAACTGTCTTGAGCACGTCGGCGGCACCGGGGTCGAACGCCAGCGCGGCGCCGTGGCGCAAAGCTGCCTCGCGCTTTGCGCCATCGGGGTCGATCGCCACAATGCGCGCCTGGGAAGTGGCCGACAGCAACGCGACCGCGGTCATGCCGACACCACCGCAGCCGATCACGGCCACCCAGTCGTCCGCTCCCACGGCCGGCAGCTTCTTGATGGCGCCGAACGCGGTGATGCCGGCACAGGCGAAGGTGGCGGCGCGCGCCGGCTCCAGGTCGCCCACCGGAACCAGGTAGCGCTCATGCGGGACACGCGTCAGATCGGCATACCCACCGGCCAGTTGTATGCCCAGGTTGCGCGCGGCGCGCACGCACAGGTGCTCGTCGCCGCGCAGGCACGTTGTGCACTCGCCGCAGCCGACCCAGGGATAGACGATCACATGTTGTCCGGGTGCCACGCCCAGGACATCGGGGCCGGTCTCTACCACCTCGCCCACGATCTCGTGCCCCATCGTGACCGGCAGCCGGGTGCCAGCGCGCTCGAGCGAAGACAGCTTGCCGCCGCCCATATCGAATCCACCGGCCTGGATGTGCAGGTCCGAGTGGCACATGCCGCAATGCGTCACCCGCACCGTCACCTCGTGACCCACCGCCGGTGCCAGCGCCTCCTCGCTCTGCTCGAGCGCCCCGCCCCAGGTCTTGAAAACCCACCGGTGTGCACATTGGTATCTCACTAAATTCTCCTGTTGTTGATGGATTTGCATGTCGCGACACCACAGTCCGCCCTGCCTGGTCGCCAACGCTGTCGTTGCGGGCCGGACCCGCAATCCACATTTTGCGGGTGCTGCAACCCCGGACCCGGTCTGGCCTACCAGTTGGCCAGTACGGTTCTTTTCTTCCTCGCGATTCTGCAGTTCGCCTTCGCGCTGGTCGGCGATACACCGAATGCGCGCCTGCGCACGTTCGGCGTCAGCCTCGGGCGCTACCTGGGTCAGGTCGTGGCATTCGAAAGCTTCGCCACCGAAGACCTGCCGTTCCCGTTCGCCGACTGGCCCCCGGGCAACTGAATCAGCGCACCACCCGCGCCAGGTCAATCCTCTTCGAGTCGCGTCGCCGCGTGTTGCGTGGCCAGCAACTGCTGCGTCGCAGGCGGCACCGGCGCGTAATGCGAAAAGCTGATCGTGTACGCGCCCTGCCCGCCGGTCAATGACTTCAGGCGCGACTGGTAGTCTTCGAGTTCTGCCAGCGGCACCTGCCCGGTGATCGCCATCGCGCCACTCGCGCGCGCCTGTGTACCGGTGACATGTCCGCGCTTGGCCGCCAGGTCCCCGGTCAGGTCGCCCACGGATGCTTCCGGCGCCAGCACCTCCACGTCGACCAGTGGCTCCAGCACGATCGGGCTGGCGGCCCGTATGGCCGCGATCGCCGCCTTGCGGCCAGCCGCGACAAACGCGATCTCCTTGCTGTCGACCGCGTGCGCCTTGCCGTCATGCACCACGACGCGCAGGTCGTGCACCGGGTATCCGGCAATCACACCCTCTTCCAGCGCCTGGCGCACACCTTTTTCCACCGCCGGCATGAAGACGCCCGGGATGGCCCCACCTTTGACCACGTCGACGAACTCGAAGCCGGCCCCGCGCGCCAGCGGCTCGACCCGCAACGCCACTTCGCCGAACTGCCCGGCACCACCGCTCTGCTTCTTGTGGCGGTTGTGCCCCGCCGCGGCGACGGTGATGGTTTCGCGGTAGGCGATCCTGGGTGGCCGTGTTGCCAGTTCGAGTTTGTACTGTTGTGCCATGCGCGCCAGCTTGGCGCGCAGGTGCATGTCGCCCAGTCCGCGAATCACGGTCTCGTTGGTGGACGGATGGCGCTCGACCTTGAAACACGGGTCCTCGATCTCGAATTTGTGCAACACCTCGTACAGGCGCTGCTCGTCGCCCTTGCGGCGGGTCGCGACCGCCAGACCCTGCATTGGCAGGGGAAACTCCATTGGCTTGAGGTGGATGTGGTCCTCGTCGTGCGAATCGTGCAGTACGCAGTCGAACTCGATCTCCTCGACCTTGGCGACGGCGCCAATGTCTCCAGGGCCCAGTTTCGGGACTTCAAAGTAGTCCTTGCCCTGCACACGGTACAGGTGGCCAACCTTGAACGCCCGCCGCCCGTCGCCGACAAACAATTGCGAATCGCGGTGTATCGTTCCCTGGTGCACCCGAAAAACGCCCAGCTTGCCGATGAACGGATCACTGATGACCTTGAACACATGCGCCAGTACGTGTTTGTCCGGATCCGGCTCGGAATCGAAGGGCAGAGCCGCGCTGTCGCCCGGCTGGCCGCGATAGAACGGAGGCGGGTTTCCCTCCGCGGGGTTCGGCGCCAGGCGCGTCAATACGTCGAGCAGTTGCGGTATGCCCGCGCCGGTGCGCGCCGAGACGAACAGGATCGGGACCAGATGCCCGCTGCGCAGCGCCTTCTCGAACGGCGCATGCAGCTCGTCCACGCTCGGGTCCGCGCCGTCGTCGAGGTAACGCGCCAACAGGCTCTCGTCCTCCTCCACGATCTGGTCTATCAGCGCCCGGTGGGCCGCCGCGACCGAGCCGAAGTCGCTTTCGCCGCTGTCGTGTCCAAGCAGTTCCACCACCTCACGGCGGTCTTGTGTCGGCAGGTCCAGCAGCATGCATTGGCGCCCGAAACGATCGCGGATGGCGTTGACCAGCGCCGGCAGGTCGACGTTGTCCGCATCGATCTTGTTGACCACGATCATGCGGCACAGGCCCCGTTCACCAGCCAGCTTCATCATGCGTACGGTCGACAACTCGATGCCGGTCAATGCACTCACGACCACCAGCGCGGTATCGACGCCGGCCAGGGCACCAATCGCCTGTCCGGCAAAATCCGGATAACCGGGCGTATCGATCAGGTGCACCTGCGCACCACCCCAGGAAAAACTGACCAGTGCCGAATTCAGCGAATGCCCGAGCTCCTTTTCCTGCGGATCGAAATCACACACGGTGCTGCCGCGCTCGACCGTGCCGCGGCTCGTGATGGCGCCGCTGGCAGCCAGCAGCGACTCCGCCAATGTGGTCTTGCCCACCGCGCCGTGGCCGACCAATGCGATCGTGCGCAGTCGGGCTACTTCCGGGTTGCTCATGGCTTGCCCTTTCTTTGTAATGCGCCTGGCTCAGGCGCCGGCGTGCGCCCCGGCGCCGGTGCGGCCGAATTGGGCGCCGGCCCGCGGCCAGCGTCGTTGAGGTTCGCATCGCGGACCGCAAACAGGCGTTCCAGGTCGACCCGCATCTGCTCCTCTTCCTCGTCGCGCGGCGAAATCGGTTCCGGCTCCGGCTCCGGCTTCGCGACCGCAGCGCGCGCCGCAGTCCAGGATGCCGCCTCCGGCATCGCCTGGAAGGGGCACTGGGTGCCGACTTCGTATTGCCAGGTGATGCTCAGCAACCACTGGCGGGCCTCCGGTTCGTAGCGTTCGACCTCCTCGCGCAAGCGGCGCTGGAACGCCACGGCATATTTCAGCAAGCGCTCGTCCCAATGCCGCACGATGAGACGCAGGTGCACGAGGGTCTGGCCACTCTGGCCCAGTTCCAGCAGCACCTGGGAGTCGATCCACCCGTCCGGTATGCCAGTAATGCGCTGCATGTCGCGGGTCAGCATACGGACCAGTTCTCGCCGCTTGATGGACTGGGAGTCAGCTGCCGGTGTCCTGCTGTCGGGTCGTCCGTCGGGGCGCGGTGGCGCGGCCGGCTCCTCCGGTGTCTTGGCAGTACCGAACAGGCGTTTGATCAGGTCCATGGCGTCTGGGTACTCCTCGGGCTCTGCACGACTCTAGGCTTGCGAAACCGAATTGTGACCCGGCCGGACATCGTGGCGTTCCGGTCCGCGCCGGCGTACCTGCACCGTGGCCGACATTCCGAGGTAGGCGGTGGCGTCCCCGAACCAGCTTCCCGAAACCGGTGCCGCGAACGCCGGGTCGCGCACCACGCCGACACGGATCAGCTGGCTTCCACCAATGAGGTTGTTGGTGGGGTCGTAGGTGAGCCATCCGGCACCCGGCAGGTAGACCTGCAGCCAGGCATGTGTCACGCCGGCACCGCTCATCGCCCCGCCACCATCGTCCAGGGACCCGTCGTACAGGTAACCGGACACGAAGCGCGCCGCGACACCAAGGCGGCGCACGGCCTCCATCATCAGAAGCGCGTAATCGCGGCAGCTGCCGCCGCCGCGCTTCAAGGTCTCAACCGGGGACTGGGTGCCCTCCTCGTCCCGGGGCGCATAGGACAAGGTTTGCCCGATGTGCCGGTTCATGTGCGCCAGCAACTCCAGCGTGGCAGTGCGCGCCCCGCCGGCAAGGAACTGGTGCGCCCAGGCGATCAGTTCTCCATCCGGATCGTCATGGTGCGGGCGCAAGTAATGCTCGAGGTCGAGCCGGTCCTCGAGCGAATAGGCGAATGGCATGAATTCAGCAGCCCGGGCCAGCGGCGCCGCGAGTTCTGCGCCCGCAGCGTGCTCGATCGTGAACGAGCAAACGATCCTGAGTTCGGTCGCGCTCGCCAGCGGCTGCACCAGGGCGATCGAATTGGAATGCGGATCCTGGATCATGCGCACAATGCCGGGCGGGCTGACTTCCAGGTCGGTCGCCAGCACCCGCTGGTCATGGCTGTCGCGCGGACGAAACATGACCCGGTGCTCGCCAAAACTCACCGCTTCACGGTAGCGGTAACTCGTGGTGTGGACGATGTCGTGCAGTATCGGCATGGCGACGACCGGCGCCAGGTTCACACCGGCGACAGGATATGGATTGCCCGGCTCGCCACCAGGTCGCGCGTGCGGGCGGCATACGCCACCATGTGCGGCGCGGCCCCGTGGGCGCGCAAGGCATCCATGTCCTCCCACTTTTCCACCACCAGGAAGGTGTCGGGACCATAACGCGCCTGAAACGCCGGGCCGTCGGCCAGATCGACAGCAGCACCGTATTCGATGCAACCGTGCTCGGCCACGACCAACGGGACGTTGTCGCGAAAAGCGTCAAGCACCGTGTCGCGCAGGCCTGGCTTGGCCGTGATGACAGCTATCACATGGATCATGGCGCATCGGCTCCTGTATCGGTGACGGTATCGGTATTGGTACCGTTCGGCGCGGCTGGCGAAGGCCGGCACACGCGCTAGCGGACAGAATAACACCATGCTCCGCGGACATGGTGCAGCGGGCGCTACAGCAACAAGCGGCCGAACTGGCGCGCAAACGACTGCGCCGTCTCGCGGTCCAGGCGCTGCCCGACGAAGACCTCGATGCCACGCAGCAGTTTGCGCAGTTCGTGCGGGCTGTTGCAGCGATCGATGGCAGCGCAGATCGGCTCGCCCGCACCACCGAGTCGCTCACGCACATAACCAGACGCGCGTGCTCGCACGGTGCCAAACTCCTGGGGGCTGGTAGCCGCTCGCTCCGCGGTGCTGGCAGACGCCGCGACAAACCCAGGGCCGGCAGCCACCGGCAATAACGCCACCGGCCCGGGCGCCACGATGAACCCCAGTTCCAGCAAGCTCTGCAAAGTCGGCTCCAACTCGCCCACACGCACGAACGCGTCCAGGTCGTTGACGGTCTTTTGGCCATCCACGAGGATCAGCAAACGCCGTTGCACCGGCGTCAGGACGCGGCCGCGTGCCGCCACCTCGGCCCGGCCCTGCTCGGTCTTGACTGGGGCAAGTCCTGGATTCATGTGGGATCGGTCGTGACCATGGAGCTGGCGGACATTTTGCGCGCGAGCACGACGCGTCGCTACAAGGCGCGGGCGAGGCGCGCGATGCCCTCTTCGATCTTCGCCGCGTCGGCCGTGGCAAAACTCAGGCGCAGCGTGGACCGGTCGGGATCGTGGGCAAAAAACGGCGTACCTGGCACGAAGGCGACCAGTTGCCCGATGGCGCGCCTGGCGAATTCGGTCGCATCGCCGCCTGCGCGCAGGCGGGCCCAAAAGAACATGCCACCCTGCGGCAGGTTGAATTCGATCGCGTCCCCCAATTCTCGCTGGAGGCTCTGCGCCATCAACCTGGCCCGCCCGGCGTAGGTCGCGCGCACCGCCGCGAGCGCCGTGTCCAGTCGGTTCAGCGTCAGGTAGTGCGCCGCGGTGGCCTGTGTCAGGTTGCTGGTGTGTGCATCGCTGAACTGCTTGCACATCGTGGCCTTGGCGAGCAACTCGGGAGGGGCGATCAGCCAGCCCACCCGCAGGCCGGGGCTCAGTATCTTGCTGAAGCTGCCGCAATGGGCCAGCCAATCGCGACTACCGGCCACCGTATCGGACAGCGCCAGCAGGCTGGGCGGTGGCGGGCGGTCGAAATACAACTCGCCATACGGATCGTCCTCGACCACCAGGGTCTGCGTGCGCGCGGCAATTTCGAGGATGCGCTTGCGCCGCTCCAGACTCAGCGTCGCCCCGCTCGGGTTTCCGAACGTGGGGATCAGATACACCAGCTTGGGCTTGTGCTGCGCGATCAGGGCTTCGAGCAGGTCGACCCGCACGCCATCGGCGTCGATCGGCGCGCCGATCAGCTCTGCGCCATACAGCCTGAAGCACTGGATCGTGGCCAGGAAGGTCGGCGCCTCGACGATCACCTTGTCACCGGGCGAGATCATCGTCTTGCCGATCAGGTCGAGGGCCTGCTGGCTGCCGGTGGTGACGATCAGGCCTTCGGGCGCCACC
>JANLQZ010000142.1:0-3987 GCA_031368125.1 Betaproteobacteria bacterium | reverse complement strand
GCCTCCGCCGTCGGCGGGCAACCCGGTACGTATACGTCAACCGGAACAATGCGATCGCAACCGCGCACCACCGAATAACTGTAGTGGTAATAACCGCCGCCATTGGCACACGAGCCCATCGACAAGACCCAGCGCGGCTCGCTCATCTGGTCATAGACCTTGCGTAATGCCGGCGCCATCTTGTTGCACAAGGTGCCCGCCACGATCATCAGATCGGACTGGCGCGGACTGGGACGAAACAGCATGCTGAAACGCTCCATGTCGTAACGCGCGGCACCGGCATGCATCATCTCCACGGCGCAGCACGCCAGACCAAAGGTCATCGGCCACAACGAACCGGTCTTGGCCCAATTCACCACCGAGTCGTAACTGGTGGTCGCGAAACCCTCCTTGAACACGCCTTCGATCATTGCCTTACTCCCAATCCAGGGCCCCCTTCTTCCACTCGTACGCAAAGCCGACCACGAGTATTGCAAGGAAGACCATCATCGACCAGAATCCCACCGCTCCGATGTCCTTGAGCGCGACCGCCCACGGAAACAGGAACGCGATCTCAAGATCGAACAGGATGAAAAGGATCGCCACCAGGTAATAACGCACGTCGAACTTCATGCGGGCGTCTTCGAACGCCTCGAATCCGCACTCGTAAGGGGAGTTTTTCTGCGCGTCCGGCCGGTTTGGTCCGAGAACATAACCCAGCACCTGCGGAACCACGCCAACACCGATTCCAACCAATATGAACAGCAGTACCGGCAAATATTGATCGAGGTTCATCGGGAGATTCTGATCACCGTTTTTGACCGCCATGGACCCACCCATGACCGGCGCATTTTTGTCTGGTGCCGTCGGCGAGACTCGAACTCGCACAGCTTTCGCCACTACCCCCTCAAGATAGCGTGTCTACCAATTTCACCACGACGGCGGCTGAGAACTACCGGGCAAGCGTGAGGCGCCTTGCGGCTCGTCCGGACAGCTTGGAGTTTACCCTGATTTTGTGCGCGTTCCGGGTGCAGGAGCGCAATTTCAGACCGGTTTACTTGGCCGGAATTTGCGCGGCACCAGAGGCCGGTGCTGCCGGCAAGGAAGCCGCGCTCGCAGGTGCCGCGGGCGCGGTTGCAGCCGCTCCCTCGAGCACGCTGCCGCCACCCGTGGGACGCACGTTGCCGAAGTACGCCAGGGCCAAAGTGCACACAAAAAACACGGTCGCCAGCACCGCTGTCGTACGCGAGAGAAAGTTGGCGCTGCCGCTGGCGCCAAACAGACTGCCGGAACTGCCGCTGCCGAAGGCCGCGCCCATGTCGGCCCCCTTTCCATGCTGGACCAGGATCAGTCCGATCATGGTCAGCGCGGACAGCATTTGCAGCGCCAGGACCAGCGTTAACACAATAGCCATTGTCGACTCCTAAATTTGTAGCAACTCACGCAAGCGATGCATTGGCAGCAGCAATGATCGAAAGAAAATCGGCCGCCTTGAGAGACGCCCCGCCGATCAGACCGCCGTCGATATCGGGCTGACCGAGCAGTTGGGCGGCGTTGGCGGCATTCATGCTGCCGCCGTAAAGAATGTGAATCTTCTCTGCTTGAGCGTACGCCGCCCTGAGTTGCGCCCGCAGCACCGAGTGCACCTGTTGGGCCTGCTCGGGGCCCGCCGTCTTGCCTGTGCCGATGGCCCAGACCGGTTCGTAGGCGACGACGATCTCACTGATGCAGTGTCCGTTGGTGTGGATCACGGCGGCAAGCTGGCGCTTGACGACCGCCTCGGTCTGGCCGGCCTCACGCTGCGCCAGTGTTTCGCCGACACAAACAATCGGCGTGATTCCGCTGGCAAGGGCCTGGCGGGCCTTCTCGGCCACGCCGGCATCGCTCTCGCCGTGGTACTGCCGCCGCTCGGAATGGCCAACGATCACATAACGCACGCCAAAGTCGCGCAACATCGAGGCGCTGGTTTCGCCCGTGAAAGCGCCTGCGTCATGGCCCGATACATCCTGCGCACCCAGTTCGACACCGCTGCCCGACAGGAGCCGCTGCATCTGCGCCAGATACGGCGTCGGCGCGCATATTGCCACCGAACATGCGGGCCGCTGCAGCGCCGGGACCAGGGCGCCCACCAGCGCCTCGTTCGCCGCCAGGCTGCCGTTCATCTTCCAGTTGCCCGCGATCAGCTTGTGTTTCATGCTGCACCCCACGTCAGGACGATCTTGCCAATATGCTGGTTGGACTCCATCAAGGCATGCGCGCGTGCGGCGCCGCTCAATCCCGCAGCGTCCACATGAAGAGCGGCAAACGTACTGTGGATCACCGGCTTGATTTTTCCAGCCTCGATCAGCGGCCACACGTTCTTCAGGCACGCCTGTGCAATCGCCTGCTTGAAAGCAATGGAGCGCGGGCGCAAGGTCGATCCACTCACCGTCAGGCGCCGACGCAGCAACAACCCGGCATTGAACTCGCACTTGACGCCACCCTGCACGGCAATGATCACCAGCCGGCCGTCCTCGGCCAGGCTGTCGATTTCCCTGGCGACATAGTCGCCGGCGACCATGTCCAGCACCACGTCGACACCACGTCCCTGTGTCAGCCGCTTGACCTCCTGGACGAAGTCGTGCGTCTTGTAATTTATGGCGTGGTCCGCACCAAGGCCAATGCAGGCGGCACACTTCTCGTCGCTGCCGGCGGTTGCCAGCACAGTGCATCCCATCGCCTTCGCCAACTGGACCGCGGTGACACCAATGCCACTCGACCCGCCCTGTACCAGAAGGGTTTCACCTTTGCGCAAGCCGGCCCGGTCAAATACATTGCTCCAGACCGTGAAGAATGTCTCCGGCAGGGATGCCGCCTCGACATCACTCAGGCCGCGCGGCACCGGCAAGCACTGGCCTATCGGCGCCACGCAGTATTCCGCGTAACCGCCGCCTGCGACGAGCGCACACACCCGATCTCCCAGTTTGAAGCCGGCGTGCGCCAGTTCCTGGTCGTCCCCGTGTTCGAGGACGCCCGCGACTTCGAGCCCGGGAATATCCGACGCGCCTGGAGGCACCGGGTAGTTGCCGGTACGCTGGAGCACGTCCGGCCGGTTGATGCCACTTGCCAGCACGCGAATGCGCATTTCACCGGGACCGGGAAACGGCATCGGCCGTTCGCCTGGACGCAGGACTTCAGGCGCGCCATATCCGGCAATTTCAATCACATGCATGGTCATCCTCCCGTGGCCCAACACGCCGGATAGGACACCGGCAGCTTCACACCGTGCGGCAACTCAAGCCTGGTCGGAGCCATGGCCGGCAGGCTGCAGCTGGCGGTCCAGCAAGGCCTTCATCGACAGCTTGACACGTCCCTTTTCGTCGGTCTCGAGCACCTTGACCTTGACGATCTGGCCTTCGCTCAGGTAGTCCGTCACCTTCTCGACGCGTTCGTGGGCGATCTGGCTGATGTGCAGCAGGCCATCCTTGCCAGGCAACAGGTTCACCAGCGCCCCGAAGTCCAGGATCTTGGTGATCGCGCCTTCGTAGACCTTGCCGATTTCGACCTCGGCCGTGATTTGTGCAATGCGCCGCTTGGCTTCTTCAGCCTTCGCCGGGTCGGTCGACGCGATCGTGATCGTGCCGTCCTCGTCGATGTTGATCTGGGTCCCGGTTTCTTCCGTCAAGGCACGGATAACCGAGCCGCCCTTGCCGATGACGTCGCGGATCTTTTCGGGATTGATCTTCATGGTGAACAGGCGGGGCGCGAAATTCGACACCTCGGTCTTGGCCTCGGCCATGGCTTCCTGCATCTTGCCCAGAATGTGCATGCGGGCTTCCTTGGCCTGCGCCAGCGCAACCTGCATGATCTCCCGCGTGATGCCCTGGATCTTGATGTCCATCTGCAGCGCGGTGATGCCGTTGGTGGTGCCGGCCACCTTGAAGTCCATGTCGCCCAGGTGGTCCTCGTCTCCCAGAATGTCGGTCAGCACGGCAAAGCGGTTGCCGTCCTTGATCAGGCCCATCGCGA
>JANLQZ010000123.1:0-2209 GCA_031368125.1 Betaproteobacteria bacterium | reverse complement strand
TGTCGAATGTGGCGAGCGGCAGGTGTCCGGCCTTGCGGGCGATCTCGAGCACCAGGCAATCCGAAAAGCCGAGCATCGGCTTGGCGCGGAAATGCGACAACGCGGCGCCCACCACATCGGCGTCCTGCAGCACCAGGCTCTCGTGGACCAGCAGCAGATCGAGCGCGGCGATCAGCTGCTTTGCGGTGCGGGCGTACACGGCTTCGAGAACCCAAATTGCCTCGGCCAGCACCAGATGCGAGACCCAGGCGCCTTTGGCGACCGCCTGGTCTGCCGCGAGAGCCTGCCTGGCATCGTCACGCGCCAGCAGGCGGACCAGCACGTTGGTGTCAACCGCCAGCATGGCGGCGCCGCACGTAGTCGGGCACGCCCTGCCTGAGTTCGACCAGCGTGCTGGCCGGCCGCTGGCCCGGTGCGGCATCCGGAAACAGCGCCTGGTGCACTTGCGCGGTGGTGTGGCGGCGCTCGCGCTCCACCACGATGCGATCGCCCTCTTGCGTCCACACCAGCACCGAACCGGGAATCAGGTGCAGCAGCTTGCGTACCGGGGCCGGCACTGAAACCTGGCCCTGAGAGGTGAGTTTGGTCTGCATCTTTTGCATGTATTCATGCTACCACTTTACCGTGGTAATGAGAAAATTCCCGATCGCGGCGAGCCCCCGCGACGGGACTATGCGGCGCCAGGCGCCAGTCAGCGGTAAAACGCCTCGACCGTCCCCTTGAGCTTGATCAGCATCGGATCGCCCTTGCGGTCCAGCGTCTTGCCGGCGGGCACCTTGACCCAGCCTTCGCTGATGCAGTACTCGGCGACGTCCAGGCGCTCCTTGCCGTTCAGCCGGATGCCGACCTCCTGCTCGAACACGGCAGCCACGTGGTAGGGGCTGCGCGGGTCGACGGACAACCGGTCGGGCAGGGCGGGGGGTGCTGGCAGCGGCGTGGTTTCTTCGTTCATGGTTTGTTGTCCTGTCGGTTGCTACACCAGTTGCCGTTTTATCTTCTGGTCCCACTCGCGCGTCAATATCTTCACGTCGCCCTCATAGGCCTCCAGCCGCCCGGTCACATGCCAGTGGGTCTTGCTGGCGGTCATGGCCGAATAGGTTTCGGTGCGCACCTTCCAGTCGCCGCGCGAACGTTCTTCGCTCCAGTGGCACCGCTGGCGCGCCGACAGCGGGTCGTCGGGGTGGATCTCGTAGGTCTCGCGGCCGCAGGCCCAGGTGGTCATGCCGTGCTCGGCGATCGTGCTGCGGCCGAAGTCGTCCACGATCGACAGGCGTTGCACGCCGCTATGCTGGTCGATCGTGAGTTCGCGCCGGTGCGCTGGCGGGTCGATTTCTAGCAGTTTCACCGCGCTGGCCGCTTCGGCCGGCGCAAACACCGGCGCCACCTCGGCGCGGCGCGCCTTGCGCACCGGCAGGTCGATGAAGCTCGCACCGGTATAGAGCGTGAGCACCACCGGCTCGGGCGCCGGCCAGATAAGCGGCCAGTAACTGGTGGAGACCGACACGCGCAAGCGGTGGCCCCTGGGCAACTTGTACGCCACGTCGTCGAGCTGGATCCGCACCGTATAGGCCTTGCCCGGCTCCAGCGGCTGCGGGTGTTCGTGGCTGTCGCGGTGGCACAGGTTCAGCACCGCGTAACTCAGCCGCGACACGGCGCCGTCGGGCCAGACCGCGTTGAGCCGCACCGCCACGTTGGCCACCGGCTTGTCGGCGCTGAACTTGAGGTGCAGCACCGCGGCACCCATCAGGTCGGTATCGGCCGTGAGCGGCGCGCTGTCGAAGGTCAGCGAGCCCGCGTCGTCGCGCCGCTGGTCGCCCGGGAACTCCGGGCCGAGCCAGATGATGCAGTATTCGCCACTGTCGGCGCCGGTGGTCTGCGGCGACGCCAGCGTGCGCCGGGTGGCCGGCCCCCGGGCCTGGCCCAGAGCGTCGTGGTTCAGGTACAGGCGGCGCAGTTCGTGCCGGTCGCCCGGCCATGCGCTGTCGCTGACCCAGCGCCCGGGAATGCGCGTCACCGAGGCGCCGGGGCGGCGCAGGTCCATGATGTAGGTGCGAAACGCGGGGTCGCGCTCGACGCCGGTATCGGCGTCCTTGAGCCACCGGTCCCACCAGCGCAGTGCCTCCTGCAGAAAGCCGATGCGCGGCTCGGGCAGCGCGAAATGCGGGTACCTGTGGGCCCACGGCCCGATGATGCCCTTGACCGGCGCCTT
>JANLQZ010000091.1:0-14409 GCA_031368125.1 Betaproteobacteria bacterium | reverse complement strand
CCCCATGCGTTTCATCATCTTCATCATCCCGCCGCCCTTCATCTTCTTCATCATGTCCTGCATCTGCTCGAATTCCTTGAGCATGCGGTTGACCTCCTGCACCTGTACCCCCGCGCCGTTGGCGATGCGGCGCTTGCGCGTCGCCTTGATCAGTTCGGGCTTGCGCCGCTCCAGCGGCGTCATGCTGTGAATGATGCCTTCCTTGCGCCGGATGTCCTTCTCGGCCCGGTTCATGTCGACCTGACCGGCCTTGGCGGCCAGTGCCGCCGGCAGCTTGTCCATGAGGCTGGACAAGCCGCCCATCTGTTTCATCTGCTGGATCTGGGCCAGGAAGTCGTCGAGATCGAATCCCGCGCCGCTCTTGACCTTGGCCGCGAGTTTTTGCGCCGCCTGCAAATCGACGCCCGAACTCACCTGCTCGACCAGGGCCAGGATGTCTCCCATGCCCAGTATCCGGCCGGCGTGGCGCTGTGCGTCGAACACCTCCAGCCCGTCGATCTTTTCGCTGGTGCCGGCGAACTTGATCGGTGCCCCGGTCACCTGTCGCACCGACAGGGCCGCGCCGCCGCGTGAGTCGCCGTCGGTCTTGGTCAGGATGATGCCGGTCAGCGGCAATGCCTGCTTGAATGCCAGCGCGGTGTTGACGGCGTCCTGTCCCTGCATCGCGTCGACCACGAACAGGGTCTCCACCGGCCCGAGCGACTGGTGCAGTTCCCGGATCTCCCGCATCAGCACTTCGTCGATCGCGAGCCGACCCGCGGTGTCCACCAGCAGCACATCGAAATAGTGCTTGCGCGCATAGTCGAGCGCCGCCAGACCAATGTCCAAGGGCTTTTGGTCCGGGGAACTGGCGAACCATTCGGCGCCGGCCTGCCTGGTCACGGTCTTGAGCTGCTCTATGGCGGCCGGGCGGTATACGTCCGCGGACACCGTGAGCACTTTCTTCTTGCGCTTTTCGATCAGGTACTTCGCCAGCTTGGCGGTGCTGGTGGTCTTGCCGGAGCCCTGCAGGCCGGCCATCAGGATCACCGCCGGCGGTTGCGCCGCCAGATTGATGTCGCTGACCCCGTCGCCCATGGTCGCGGCCAGTTCCTTGTTCACGATGCCCACCAGGGCCTGGCCCGGTGACAGCGACCCCAGTACTTCCTGCCCCATCGCCTTTTCCTTGACGCGGGCGATGAAGTCGCGCACCACAGGCAAAGCGACGTCGGCTTCGAGCAGGGCCATGCGCACTTCGCGCAGCATGTCCGTCACGTTGGATTCGGTGATGCGGGCCTGGCCCCGGATTTCTTTGACCAGGCGGGTTAGTTTGTCGGTAAGCGAGGAGGCCATGGGTATGAGGGAGTGGGCGCGTTCGCACTGGGCACCGGCGCGAGGGATGCAGTCGAAACGCTAAACTGTACCCATGATTCTAGCCAGTGCCCCTTTGCTCGACGTGGGCCTGACTGTGGCCGTCGCCATAGGCTACCTGTTGCCAGCTGTCGCATCGGGTGAAAACGACAGGGTTGCCCGGGCGACCGTTCTGGTGGCCTGGTTATTGCACGCCGTGCTGCTGGTCGGCAGCATGGCGGGGAGCGATCCGCACTTCGGGTTTGCCCAGGCGCTGTCAGTCACTGCCTGGCTGGTCGGCGCCGTGTATGCCGTAGAACGCCAGTTCTACCCGCAACTGCAGATCCGCTGGGCCCTGGGCGCCCTGGGTTCCCTGGCAGTGGTTCTGGCGCTGGTTTTTCCGGGTGCGCCATTGTCCGCGCGCGTCTCGGTCTGGCTGCCGCTGCATCTGGCCTTGGGTATCGGCTCCTACGGGTTGTTTGGTGCCGCTGTCGCCCACGCCTGGTTCATGGGGCGGGCCGAGGAGCGCATCCGCATGGCGGTCGATCCACACAGCGGCATGCCGCTGCTCACCATCGAAAGGCTGACCTTCAGGTTTGTCGGAGCCGGCTTCGTGCTGCTGACAGCGACGCTGGTGGTGGCCATCTTCTTCAGCGAGTCGTGGTATGGTTTGGGGGCGGCGTGGCGCTGGGACCACAAGACCGTCTTCTCGGTGCTTTCCTGGGTTACCTTCGCGGCGTTGCTGCTGGGGCGGGCACGGTTCGGATGGCGCGGCCGGCGTGCGGTGCGGGTGTTGTATGTCGGTGCGGGCCTGTTGTTCCTGGCCTACGTCGGCTCGCGGTTTGTGTTGGAAGTGGTACTTGGACGCACGCCATGAAATACTTGCTCGTCCTGGTCGTGGTGTTGATTGGTTTCTGGGTCTGGCGTTCGAGCCGCGAAGGGCGCAATCCACCACCGGCACGGCGCGCGCCCGACGCGACCAAGGCGCTGGAAATGGTGCCATGCGATGTCTGCGGGCTGCATTGTCCGCAAAGCGATCTGGTGGTCGGCAAGGGTGGTGTCTACTGCAGTGCGCAACACCGCAGGCAGGCCGAATCGTGATGGCCAGCTGACCCATGCCCGTTGTCGAAGCCCATTCCTGGCGGGATCTGCGGCTGACCGAAGGGGACGACGACAGGCCGGAAGGCCCGGACGAGTTCGTGCGCCTATGGCGGGGCTTCATGACTGCGCGCGTTACCTTGGGGCTCGTGTTGCTGCTGCTGCAAAGCACCTTGTTCGTGCTGGGGCAATCGCACGATCGGTGGCTGATCGTGGTCTGTGGTGTTTATCTTGTGTCCACGCTGGCGACCCGGCTGCTCGGCCGGCCGCGCCGGCTGGGCCAGACCTTCGATCCGCTGTGGGTATCGACCATCGGCGTCGACGTGGCCGCTTTCGCGGTGTTGCAGTACGTGCAAGGGCACGCTGGCATCAACTACACGCCGCTGCTGGCGTTGCCGGTGCTGCTGGCGTCCGTGCTGGGTTCGTTGCCACTGGCGTTGGGCACGGCGGCCGGCGTGACGCTGCTGTTGCTGGCGCAGGCTGCGTCCTTGTCTCTCAACCTGGCCACCGACCCGACGCCGCTGCTGGTGCAATCCGCGCTGACAGGGGCCGGTTACCTGGTTATCGCGTTTCTTTCGTCCCAGCTCTCGGCGCGGCTGGCAAGCGAAGAACTGCGTTCCCGGCGCAGCCAGCTGGCCGTGCGGGTCCAGCGGCAGGTCAATGCACTGGTGATCGAGTCCTTGACCGATGGCGTTCTGGTGGTGGATGCGGCAGGCACGGTATGGGCAGCCAATCCGGCCGCGTGCAAGTTGCTCGGGCGCGCGTCGGCCAGCGCGCAAACGCCGTTCGATCTGAACACCGAACCGGGATGGGATGAGATTGGCCAGCTCAATGCCCGGAGTTTTTCAGCCAATCGCCCACAACGCGCCGATGTCGCGTTCCACCATCCGGGTGTTGGTCCGCAGCATGCGCACGTCCGCACGCGCATGACGGCCACCGATGGGGGTGGTGCCGAACGGCTGTGCGTGATGTTCCTGCAGGACCAGCGGGAAATGGAGGCGCGCATGCGCACCGAAAAGCTCGCCAGCATGGGGCGGATGTCGACTGCCGTGGCACACGAAATACGCAATCCCCTGGCCGCGATCGTGCATGCCAACGCGCTGCTGGACGAAGAGATCGCGGAGCCGCGACTCAAACGCCTGACTTCGATGGTGCAGCAGAATGCCAAGCGCCTGGAGCGCATCGTCGACGAGGTCCTGAACATCTCGCGGGTGCAGGATCGGCATGATGAAACGCTGCTGCTGGATGAAGTGGTCGAGCGCGTCTGCCAGGACTGGGCGCTTCACAACGAAGACCCGGATCTGCTCGAGACGGACCTTGGCGCCAGCCACGCCGTGGTTGCCTTCGACGCCGAACACCTTCGGCGCGTGCTGGTCAATCTGCTCGACAACGCGCGCCGCCACGCCAGTGGGAAACAGCATGCGGTGCGGGTATCGACCCGGCTCGGCGCGGCAGGCAACATCGAGCTGGGTATATGGAGCGACGGCCCTCCAATGGAACAATCGGTCGAGCGCCACCTGTTCGAGCCTTTCTTCTCGTCCGAAAGCCGCTCGACCGGATTGGGGCTTTACATCTGCCGTGAGCTGTGTGAACGGCACGGGGCCGCGATCCGTTTCGAACGGACGCGAAGGTCGATCGGCGCCGCGGTGGCGGACGGCAACGAGTTCCTGATCAGCCTGGACCGGGTGCAACAACACAACCCGGGGCCGGGTGCATCTGACAAAATACCGGTCACACCATGGCTGCAAAACCGTCCGTGAGCGAGCCCCAGATCCTCGTCGTAGACGATGAACCGGATTTGCTCACCTTGTACGAACTGGCGCTGGTGCGCGAGGGTTATCACGTGGTGGGAGTCGGTTGCCTCGAGGCGGCCTGGGACATGCTGGCACACCAGCGTTTCGACGTGGTGATCACCGACATGCGGCTGCCCGACGGGTTGGGCATCAGCCTGCTGCACCGGCTGCGCGAACAGCGTCGCAGCGAGCGCTGCGTGGTGATTACGGCCCACGGCTCAGCGGAAAACGCGGTCGAGTCCCTCAAGGCGGGCGCCTTTGACTATCTGACCAAACCGGTCGACATCAGGCAGTTTCGCGCGGTTGTTGCTTCGGCGGTCCTGGGAGCCAGGAACGAGGCCATCGCCGGGCGTCGGCACGCCGCCGGCAGCGCCGCCCGCAATGGCGCCAACCGCCGCCGTACCGATACGGTGCAAGGGGCGGGCGAAGCCGCATTGCAGCGCATGGTGGGCGAGTCGGCGGCCATTCGCGCGGTCAAGGAGCGGGTTGCCAAGGTGGCGCGCAGCATGGCCCCGGTGCTTGTGAGTGGTGAGTCCGGCACCGGCAAGGAACTGGTCGCCCGCGCCTTGCACTCCAACAGCCACCGCTTCGCCGGCCCGTGGATCGCAGTCAATTGCAGCGCCATTCCCGAGAACCTGCTGGAAGCCGAGTTTTTTGGCGCGAAGAAAGGTGCTTACACAGGCGCAACCCAGGACCGGGAGGGGTTCTTTCAGGCCGCCCGGGGGGGTAGCCTGTTCCTGGACGAGATCGGTGACCTGCCGCTGCCGATGCAGTCGAAGTTGTTGCGCGCCATCCAGGAGCGCTGCGTGCGGGCTGTCGGATCGACCCAGGAAGAGCCGGTCGATGTGCGCATCATCAGCGCGACACACCGGGACCTGGCCGCGGACGTGCAGGCTGGTCGGTTCCGGCAGGATCTGTATTACCGACTGAACGTGATCGACATCCATATTCCGCCGTTGCGCGAGCGGCTGGACGACCTGCCGGCCCTGTGTGAGAGCCTGCTGGCCGGGATTGCGTCCGAATCCGGGATAACGCCGCCGAAGTTGTCGGCCAACTTGCTCGAACAGATATGCCTCGCGCCCCTGAAGGGCAACGTGCGCGAACTCGAGAACCTGCTGCACCGTGCGTTGGCTTTGAGCGAAGGCAATGACCTGCAGGCGGACATCCTGGGCGAAGCAACGGTGCCCGCGCCACTGGCGGCGCTGGCTGAACCGGTGCGCCAGGCGGAGGTGCCGCTGGTCCTGCCGTCGGGCATACCGAGCGACCTGCAGAGCCACCTCGACCGCCAGGAACGGGAGATTCTGGTGCAGACGCTGCGGGAAACAGGTTTTAACCGTACCGCGGCTGCGGCGCGGCTGGGCTTGAGCCTGCGCCAGATCCGCTACCGCATCGCGCGTTTCAATATCGACGCGCCCACGGGCCCCGAGCTTCAGGATGAAGCCGGCTGAGAGTTGGCGTCGAGTTCGAGCAAATGGAAGCTGCGCAACATGGATGCGGCCATTACGACATGGCCGCAGGGTTGTGTGGCGATCGGCCGGCGATCCCCGATTGCACTTGAGGCAGGCCAGCAGCACGTCGCCCCCGGGCACAAATCCTGGCCGCGCGCTGGGGGCGATCGGGCACGGCCACAACGCGCGCCCGCGGCGCCGCCTCGGTGTTTTCCCGATGTCTTTGTAATAAATTTCGCGGCCTGAACAACGCGGGGCGGCGACGCGCGCCTGCGGGGCACCACACCGAGCGGTTGGCACTGGTGTCCTGGTGGCCAAGCAGCATGCCGCCGGGCCGGGCAAAACCCGCGGCAAGCCTCGTGCCTGCTCGTGTCGGACCCGCGATTCGCGGCGCCTCGGGGCTTGGCGGGGCATCACGGTTTGGCCTTCGTGCCGGTGCGGCGCAGGTGCTGGAGGTGATCGGAAAGCGCATGTCGCGCGATTGCGGCCATTGTCGGCAAAAACACTACCAGTAGTGGCTTGTGTTCGCCTCAGACCCCATATATAGTGTGCGCTGGTTGGACGGCCGGAGATTCAGGAATGCGGTGAATCGGCCCTTCGCCCAACCTGAAAATTCCAACAAGACGCCGTCAGAGACGAGGAAATAATGCAAATTGCTTTGAACACGCCAACCAGTTTTCAACCCGGCGCCGTTGCGGCGCAGGGCAGGGATGGCCTGCATGGCCCGGTGGCCAGTGCACTGAACCAGTACCAGATCATCCGGCGCAACGGGGCCGTCGTGCCATTCGAGCCGGCCAAGATTGCCGTGGCCATGATGAAGGCCTTCCTGGCGGTGCACGGGACGCAGGGTGCCGCGTCGGCCAGTGTGCGCGAGGTGGTCGACGGCCTGACCCAGGTGGTGATCCGCGCCCTGATGCGATCGCGCCCAGGGGGCGGGACCTTCCATATCGAGGACGTGCAGGACCATGTGGAACTGGGCCTGATGCGTGGCGGACACCATGAAATAGCCAGGGCCTATGTGTTGTACCGGGAAAAGCGCTCGCAGGAACGCGCCCTCAAGGTGGAGCAGGCGAGCCCGAAGGCGGCGCCACTGCACGTGATCGACGGTGGTCAGCGGGTGCTGCTGGATCTGGACCGGCTGGCCGACCTGATCGAATCGGCCTGCACCGGATTGGGCCCGGATATCCAGGCCGCACCGATCATGGCGGAAACGCTGCGCAATCTGTACGACGGAGTCCCGATGGACGAGGTGTACAAGGCTTCGGTGCTGGCTGCGCGCACGTTGATCGAGAAGGACCCGGACTACACCTACGCGACCGCGCGCCTGCTTTTTCACACCATCGCCAAAGAGGTGCTGGGCAAGGATGTTGCGCAGGCCGACATGGGCCAGGCCTACGTCGAATATTTCCCCCAGTTGGTGCGCCGGGGGGTCGACGCCGAATTGCTCGACGAGCGGCTGCTGCAGTTCGACTTGAAGCGGCTTGGCGCTGCGCTGCAGGCGCAACGTGACCTGCAGTTCGACTACCTTGGACTGCAGACCTTGTACGACCGCTACTTCCTGCACGTCGACAAGGCCCGCATCGAATTGCCGCAGGCGTTCTTCATGCGCGTGGCCATGGGCCTGTCGCTGAACGAGATCGACCGCGAGGCCAGGGCCATCGAGTTCTACGAGGTGCTGTCATCGTTCGACTTCATGTCCAGCACCCCGACGCTGTTCAACAGCGGAACCCTGCGCTCGCAACTGTCCTCCTGTTATCTGACGACCGTGCCAGACGACCTGGACGGAATCTACGAGTCGATCAAGGAAAACGCGCTGTTGTCCAAGTTTGCCGGCGGCCTGGGCAACGACTGGACGCGCGTTCGAGCGCTGGGTTCGCACATCAAGGGGACCAACGGTGAGTCGCAGGGCGTGGTCCCGTTCCTCAAGGTGGTCAACGACACCGCCGTGGCCGTCAACCAGGGCGGCAAGCGCAAGGGCGCTGTGTGTACCTACCTGGAAGCCTGGCACCTCGACATCGAGGAGTTCCTGGAACTGCGCAAGAACACCGGGGACGACCGTCGACGCACCCATGACATGAACACCGCCAGCTGGATTCCCGATCTGTTCATGCGCCGGGTCATGGAAAAGGGCTCCTGGACGCTTTTTTCGCCTTCCAGCGTTCCCGACCTGCACGATCGCTTTGGCGCCGATTTCGAGCGCGCCTATGTCGGCTATGAAGAGAAGGCTGCACGCGGCGAGATCAAGCCGTGCCGCACGTTGCCCGCCGCGGACCTGTGGCGCAAGATGCTCACGATGCTGTTCGAAACCGGGCATCCGTGGATCACGTTCAAGGACGCCTGCAACGTGCGTTCTCCGCAACAGCACGTGGGCGTCGTCCACTCGTCCAACCTGTGCACGGAAATCACGCTCAACACCAGCGACACCGAGACGGCGGTGTGCAATCTCGGTTCGGTCAATCTGCTGCAACACCTGAAGGATGGTGCCATCGACCACGCGAAGCTGAAGAAGACGGTGGCGACCGCGATGCGGATGCTCGACAACGTGATCGACATCAACTACTACGCCGTCAAGAAGGCGCGCGACTCCAACCTGCGCCACCGGCCGGTCGGCCTGGGCGTGATGGCTTTCCAGGACAGCCTGTACAAGCTCCGCATTCCCTACGCGAGTCATGCAGCGGTCGAATTTGCCGATCGGTCGATGGAGGCGGTGTGTTACTACGCCTACTGGTCTTCGACCGAGCTGGCGCGCGAACGCGGCCGTTATTCGAGCTACCGCGGGTCGCTGTGGGACCGGGGCATCCTGCCGATGGATACGCTGGACATGCTGGCGACCGAGCGTGGCGGTTATGTGGAGGTGGACCGGTCTTCGACGCTTGACTGGGACGCGCTGCGCGCGAAGATCGCGACCGACGGCATGCGCAACTCGAACTGCGTGGCAATTGCACCGACGGCCACGATCTCCAACATCATCGGTGTCGACGCGTCGATCGAGCCCTGTTTTGGAAACCTCTCGGTCAAGTCCAACCTGTCGGGCGAATTCACGATCATCAACAACGGCCTGGTGCACGACCTCAAGCGCCTGGGGCTCTGGGACGACGTGATGGTGATGGACCTCAAACACTTCGACGGTTCGCTCAAGCCGATCGACCGCGTCCCGCAGGAAATCAAGTCGCTGTACGCGACCGCCTTTGAAATCGAGACGCACTGGCTGGTCGAAGCTGCCGCCAGGCGCCAGAAGTGGATCGACCAGGCGCAGTCGCTGAACATCTATATGGCGGGTGCATCGGGCAAGAAACTCGACGACACCTACAAGCTGGCCTGGGTGCGCGGACTCAAGACCACCTATTACCTGCGCACGATGTCGGCGACCCATGCCGAGAAATCCACGGTCACGGCCGGGCGCATGAACGCCGTGTCGTCGGGCAGCGATGCGCGCGGCAGCGATACCGCGTTGAGCGCGTCCGAAAAAATGGCGGTGTCGGCGCAGATCGAGCTCGGTGCGGATGCTGCGACCGACATCAGATTCTGCGCCATCGACGACCCCACGTGCGAGGCGTGCCAGTGATCCAGGACGCACCACGACCTGCCGGACGGGCATGTCCGATGCAATTCAACAACACAATGTTGAAGTGATGTGAATGAACACTTTTCATTTCACTACGCTGCTCTCATAATCCGCTGATTGGAACCCTCTATGTTGACCTGGGACGAAGAAGTCAAGCCCACATCGCCAACGCTGTTTGAACGCGGCCCATCTGCAGGCCGTTTGACCCAGCCACCCCCGCATTTGCCTGAAGTCCGCGGCCTGAACGACGGTGCGGTGATCGTGGGTCCGTCGGTTTCCCATCCCGCTACCTCGGCGACACCTGTTGCGGCACCCGCGTCGCGCAGGGTCAGGGCGGCGGACAAACGCATCATCAACGGGCAAACCGACGTCAACCAGCTGGTGCCGTTCAAATACAAATGGGCCTGGGAGAAGTACCTGGCCAGCTGCGCGAACCATTGGATGCCGCAGGAGGTCAACATGACGCGCGACATCGCGTTGTGGAAAGACCCAAACGGGCTGACCGATGACGAGCGGCGCATCGTCAAGCGCAACCTGGGTTTTTTTGTGACGGCCGATTCGCTGGCGGCAAACAACATCGTGCTGGGGAGCTACCGGCATATCACGGCCCCCGAGTGCCGGCAGTTCCTGTTGCGCCAGGCCTTCGAGGAGGCGATCCACACCCACGCCTACCAGTACATCGTCGAGTCGCTCGGGCTCGACGAGGGCGAGATATTCAGCGCCTACAACGAGGTCGATTCGATCCGCAACAAGGACCAGTTCCTGATTCCGTTCATCGAGACGCTGACCGATCCGCATTTCAAGACCGGCACGCTCGAGAACGACCGGAAGCTGCTCAAGTCGCTGATCGTGTTCGCATGCCTCATGGAGGGTTTGTTCTTCTACGTCGGCTTCACGCAGATCCTCGCGCTCGGGCGGCAGAACAAGATGACCGGCGCGGCCGAGCAGTACCAGTACATCCTGCGCGACGAATCCATGCATTGCAACTTCGGCATCGACCTGATCAACCAGATCAAGCTGGAGAACCCGCTGTTGTGGACCGCAGTGTTCAAGTCTGAAATCAAGGCGCTGTTTACACAGGCGGTCGAGCTCGAGTACAAGTACGCCGAGGACACGATGCCGCGTGGCGTGCTTGGAATGAACGCCTCGATGTTCAAGGGTTATCTGCGTTATATCGCCAACCGGCGCGCGACGCAGATCGGCCTGGAGCCGCTGTTCCCGAACGAAGAGAATCCTTTCCCCTGGATGAGCGAAATGATCGACCTCAAGAAGGAGCGCAATTTCTTCGAAACCCGCGTGATCGAGTACCAGTCCGGTGGCGCGCTCTCGTGGGACTAAGGGAACGAACAAGCATGGCTTACCCAATTTCACAAACCGCCGACCATGCCGAAGAGCATGGCGTTGTTTTGTGCAACCGAGTTCATGGTGCTGGGGATAAACCCAACACCATGAATCGCTTCGTGCACTCCAACACGCACGAAGTGCTCTTTGTTATCTGATCAAGGAGAAAATTATGGCAACTGCAAAAAAACCGGCCGCAAAGAAGGCCGCACCAGCGAAGAAAGCTGCGCCAGCGAAAAAAGCTGCGCCAGCCAAGAAAGTAGCAGCGAAGAAAGCTGCTCCGGCCAAGAAGGCGCCTGCTAAGAAGGCCGCGGCGAAAAAGGCTCCAGCGAAGAAGGCTCCAGCGAAAAAGGTAGCGGCGAAGAAAGCTGCTCCTGCCAAGAAGGCGGCCGCCAAGAAGGCGCCTGCCAAGAAGGCCGCTGCAGCCAAGAAGCCTGCAGCCAAGAAGCCAGCCGCCAAGAAAGCAGCCAAGAAGCCGGCCGCGAAGAAAGCCGCGAAAGCACCCGCTGCCAAAGCAGCGCCTGCTCCTGCTGCTCCCGCGGCACCTGCAGCTCAGACCACTCTGAACCCGCAGGCGGCGTGGCCGTTTCCTACAGCCAGCAAGCCCTAAACGGCAGTAGCGGTAGGTTAGACAAGCCCGATGTCGAAAGGCGTCGGGCTTTTTTTCGTGCGCTCGTCACAGCCCCATCTGGGCCAGATCGACCGCATAGTTCTGGGGGCCCCGATGCGCGATCTTGACCGATCCGAGATGGTTGCCCAGTGCTGCGCAACGCTCGAGCGGCCAGCCTTTTTCCAGCCCGAACAACAAGGCCCCGCGGTAGGCATCGCCGCAGCCGGTCGGGTCGACCACGGCGGCGGCCTTGACAGCCGGCACGTGGGTCTTCTGGCCGTCGATCCAGACTTCGCTACCGGCGGCGCCGATGGTGACGATCAGGCCGCGCACGTGGCGCGATATTTCCGCGTTGTCCCAGCCGGTGCGGTCGCTGAGCATCTTGCCTTCGTAGTCGTTGACCGTCACCCAGCTAGCCTGCTCGACAAATCTGCGCAGTTCCGCGCCGTCGAACCTCGGCAACTGCTGGCCCGGGTCAAACACGAACGGAATCGCGGCCGCGGCGAACTGCTCGGCGTGCTGGACCATCGCGTCGCGTCCGTCGGGAGCGATGATGCCCAGTTTGATGTCCGCCCGGGCGACCACCTGCGTGCGCCAGGCCTGCTCCATCGCACCCGGATGAAAGCCGTTGATCTGGTTGTTGTCGACATCGGTGATGATCATGGCCTGCGCGGTGTACGCATCAGGCATCGTGCGCACGAACCCGCAGTCGATACCCAGCTGCCTGAAGCGCTCCAGATACACCTCTCCGTCCTGTCCGATGGCGGCCATCGGCAACGGGTTGCCGCCCAGCAGCTTCAGGCTGTAGGCGATGTTGCCGGCGCAGCCGCCGAAATCACGCCGCAATGAAGGCACCAGGAAAGACACATTGAGTATGTGCAGCTGGTCCGGCATGATCTGCTCGGCAAAGCGCCCTTCAAAATTCATGATGGTGTCGAACGCCAGCGAGCCGCAAATAATGGAAGACATGGTGATCGTGCCGTAGTTGGGCTCAGGGATAAAACGCCAGCAGCCGGTAGCCGGAAACCCGCTCCGCGTTGCCGGTCGCCTTGATGCTCAGTATCAGGGTGTTTCCCCAGTCCGCGCCGGCGCCGAGCAGGTTGCTCGGGGCCCCGAATTCGGCCGGCCGGATCACGCGCCGAAACAGCGACTGATCCTGCGAGTCGGTCACGGAGAGTTCGATCGCCGGCATCGCGACGTCGATGGCGGCATTGTTCCTGAGTGAAAAACCAAGCCGGTAGTTGTCGCCGCGGTCGCGCGTGAAGGAGGAACTGTCGATCACGATCGAATCGATCTGGCGCAGCGGCGAGACCTCGCACCGGGCCCAGCCGCATAGCGCCAGCAACAACGGCCGGGTCGCAGGTTCGATCGAGGCGATGCGATCACGCTCATGGAACAGGATCTGTGCCGCCAGCACTGCCAGCAGCAGCAGCAGCAGCGCGACCAGGACAACGCGAACGATCGGGCGCTTCCAGACCGACGGCGCGGCGTTTTCGCGCATGAAAGATGGACTCGGCGGCTCGTCTTCGGCTTCCGGCCGGGTCAGGGGGAATTGGCTGGGCACCTCGGCCGGTGTGCCGTGCAACAGCACGGGTTGCTCGGCCGGCGGGTCAATGTGAGGTTCTGGGTCGGGGTCGGGGACAGCGAGGTCGATCCACATGGGTTCGCCAGCGACGGCCGTGGGCGGCGCGTCCACGACCGGTGGCACCTCCGTGCGCAGTTTTGCGCCGCTGGCGGACCGCTCGGCCGCGGCGGCCGCGCCGGCTGCCACGTCAGCCGATGGCGCCGTGGCGGCCTTCGGGGTGGCGACCAATTCGGCTTGGCGGACCGGCGGAGCATCGCTGCTGTTGTCGGCCAAAAGGTGCAGGGACGCGTCAAATATTTCGCCGCATTGCCCGCACCGCACCCACCCGTCCGAGATCCGAAGTTGGTCCGGCACGACCTTGAACATCGTCTCGCATGCCGGACATCGTGTGATCAGACTCATTGGTCCGGGATTGTAGTGGTCGGGCAGGCGTGGTCAGGCGATTCCAGTCATCAGATTCCAGCCGTCGATGGACGCCGCCACCCCGAGCCGCATGTAGGGCGCATACGCCGCTGCCAGTTCGTCGGCCTGGCGCTCCAGTATTCCCGCCAGCACCAGGCGACCACCAGGTGCAACCCGTGCGCACAGCAGCGGGGCCAGCACCTTGAGCGGCGTCGCCAGGATATTCGCCAGTACGGTGTGGTACGTGCCCGATACCAGTTCGGGCGTGCCGCAGCGGATGACGACGCCATTGGCCAGCGCGTTGCGATGTGTCGCGTCGACTGCCGCGATGTCGATGTCGAGCGCGTCCACTTCCGACGCGCCGTACATCGCGGCGGCAATGGCCAGGATGCCGGAACCACAACCATAGTCCAGCACCCGACCCAGGGGGTTGGCAGACCCGTGGGCGGAGATCCAGCGCAAGCACATGCTGGTGGTCGGATGGGTGCCAGTGCCGAACGCCAATCCCGGATCAAGCCGGATGACGTGTTTCGCCGCGCTTGGCGGCTCGTGCCAGGTGGGAACGATCCAGAAGTCCGGCGTGATCGGGACTGGCGCGAACTGCGCCTGCGTCAGACGGACCCAGTCTTGCTGGGCGACGGCCGCAATGCCCGCCAGCTGACAGTGCGCGAAGAAATCCTGGGCCTTCAAGACGCTCGCCGCGTCCTGCGCCAACTCCTCGGATGCAAACAACGCCTGGATGCGGGAATGGCACCAGCCGATTTGCGCCGGCACCATACCGGGCTCGCCAAAAAGGGCCTGCTCGGAGTCGCTCAGGGCGTCGGCGTCCTCGACGCTGACACTGAGGGCGGCGAGCGCTTCCAGCGCGTCCGACAGGTTTTCGACCTGATTCTGCGGGCACTGCAGGCTGAGCTCAAACATCTGCCCCCCATTCAGCGCTTGTGCTGCCCGAGCCATTCTTCGAGGTAGTGGATATTGGTGCCGCCGCCCGTGAACTTCGCGTCCACCATCAGTTCCCGATGCAAGGCAATGTTGGTGTTGATGCCCTCGATCACGGTCTCGCCCAGCGCGGTGCGCATGCGCGCCAGCGCCTGTTCGCGGGTATCACCATGCACGATGATCTTGCCAATCATCGAATCGTAGTTCGGCGGCACGAAGTAGTTGGTGTAGGCATGGGAATCGACGCGAACGCCTGGTCCGCCGGGAGGGTGCCACATCGTGATCCGGCCCGGTGACGG
>JANLQZ010000114.1:0-5723 GCA_031368125.1 Betaproteobacteria bacterium | reverse complement strand
CTGGCGGGTTTCGAGACCGTGGTGTCGATACCGATCCGCCTGCACGAGCGCCTGATGGGTGAAGTGGACCTGTTCTTCCACGCCCGATGCGACATCTCCGGCGCCGAGCGTTCGTTGCTGGAAGCGCTCACCGCCCATCTGGCGGCCGCGATGGAGAACATGCGCCTGAACGCGCTCGAAAAGGAAGCGGCGGTAGCGCAGGAACGCAGCTTCCTGGCGCGTGAACTGCACGATTCGATCGCGCAGTCGCTGGCGTTCCTGAAGATCCAGGTGCAGCTGATGCAGGACGCCCTGAACAGCACCGACCTGCAGCAGGCACAACGGGTGCTGGACGAAATCGATACCGGAGTGCGCGAGAGTTACGCCGACGTGCGTGAACTGCTGGTGCACTTTCGTACCCGCGCCAACTCGGAGGACATCGAACCCGCGCTCAAGACCACGCTGCGCAAGTTCGAGCAGCAGACCGGCTTGCCGACCGCGTTTGCGATCGAGGGCAACGGCCTGCCCCTGGCGCCCGACCTGCAGCTCCAGGTTCTGCATATCGTGCAGGAGGCCCTGTCCAACGTGCGCAAACACGCCGGCGCGCGCCAGGTCTGGCTCGACGTGCAGCAACAGCCCCAATGGCGCTTCGAGGTGCGCGACAACGGCGTCGGGTTCACCAACGGGCCCGGCGTCGAGGACGAAACCCACGTCGGCCGGCGCATCATGCACGAGCGCGCGGAGCGGATCTCAGCGCGGCTGGAAGTCATCAGCGCGCCGGGCCGGGGCACTTCGGTGATCCTGACGCTGCCGCCAACACCCCGCGCCGCGGCCACGCAAGCCGCCGGGCAAGCAGCCCATGCAATGCGCTGATCGCGCCCGCCACACACCCGCCGCATGCCGAGCCGCGACCCTGCCCTGATCAGAATTCTGGTGGTGGACGACCACACGCTGTTTCGGCGCGGCCTGACCGCGCTGCTGTCGCGCGACGCGCAGTTCCAGGTCATCGGTGACGCGGCGGATGCCGGCGAAGCGCAGCGCCGCGCGCGCGAATGGCAACCCGACCTGATCCTGCTCGACAACCACCTGCCCGGTGTCAACGGCGTGGACGCGATACCGGCATTACGCGAGGTCGCCCCCGGCGCGCGCATCCTGGTGCTGACGGTGAGCGAAGACGAAGACGATCTGGCGGCCGCCCTGCGCAATGGCGCCAGCGGCTACCTGCTCAAGACCATGGAAGGCGACGCCCTGTCGGCCGCCATCCGCGGCGCCATGCGCGGTGAAAGTGTGGTCGCGCAGGAGATGACCGGCAAACTGGTGGCGGCCTACCGAAGCGCGGCTGGCAGCTCCACCACGGCGATGGCCACGACCGCAGCGGCGCCGGCCAGCCCGCTTGCTTCGTTGTCGCCACGCGAACTCGAGATCCTGCGCGGCATCGCGAGCGGCGCCAGCAACAAGGAGATCGCACGAACGCTCTCGATCGCCGAGACCACCGTCAAGATCCATGTACAGCACATCCTGCGCAAGCTCGACGTCAGCTCGCGTGTGCATGCCGCCGTCCTGGCGGCGGAAAACAGCCTGCTCTGATCCGGCACCGGCCGGTTTGATCTGGCGCAACGAAACGCCGCTTTGTCCCGGTTCTAGTTCCACCGAACTACGCCCGCGCGCGGCGCCATAGTTCGTTCGCGCCCATAGGCACGTCCCACCGAGGGATGTTGCCGCGCACGCCGGCATCCTAAAGTCATGGCATGCAAACAGGAGCTTTGACATGACCAGAAAAGGACAGGCGCTGTCGGTGTTGCTCGTCAGCACATTGGCGTTCACGGTGTGTTTCATGGTGTGGATGATGTTCGGCGTGATCGGCATCCCGATCAAGAAGACGCTCGGCCTCAATTCGACCGAGTTCGGGCTGCTGACCGCGACCCCGGTGCTGACCGGCTCGCTGATCCGGGTGCCACTGGGCATCTGGACCGACAAATACGGCGGACGCATCGTGATGGCGATCCTGATGGCGCTCACGGTGCCGGCCATCTGGATGATGGGTTACGCCACCGCCTACTGGCACTTTCTCGTGATCGGCCTGTTCGTCGGCCTCGCCGGGGGTTCGTTCTCGGTTGGCACGCCGTATGTGGCGCGCTGGTTCCCAAAGGCCAACCAGGGATTTGCCATGGGGGTCTACGGAGCCGGCAACTCCGGCGCCGCGGTGAACAAGTTCGTCGCGCCGGCGCTGCTGGTGGCCTTCGGCTGGACCATGGTGCCGCAGGTCTACGCGGCCATCATGCTGGGCACGGTCGTGCTGTTCTGGATGTTCAGCTACAGCGACCCGACGCACCTGGTGCCATCGAACACCAAGTTCAGCGACCAGCTCAAGATGCTCCGGGAACCCAAGGTCCTCAAATACTGCCAGTACTACTCGATCGTGTTCGGCGGCTACGTGGCGATGTCGCTCTGGATGGTGCAGTACTACGTGGGCGAGTTCGGCCTCGACATCCGCGCCGCCGCCCTGCTGGCCGCCTGCTTCTCGCTGCCCGGCGGGGTGCTGCGCGCCGTCGGCGGCTGGTTCTCGGACAAATACGGCGCGCACAGCGTCACATGGTGGGTCCTGTGGGTCAGCTGGATCTGCCTGTTCCTGCTCAGTTATCCGCAGACCGATTTCACGGTGCTCACGGTGGACGGGCCCAAGAGCTTCCACCTCGGCCTGAACGTCTATACCTTCACGGCGCTGATGTTCGTGCTCGGCATCGCCTGGGCCTTCGGCAAGGCCAGCGTCTTCAAGTACATCAGCGACGACTATCCGACCAACATCGGCACCGTCAGCGGCATCGTGGGGCTGGCCGGCGGAATGGGCGGCTTCGTGCTGCCGATCATGTTCGGCGCGCTGATGGACCTGACAGGCATCCGCTCGAGCGCATTCATGCTGATGTACGGCGTGGTGTGGGTCTCGCTGATCTGGATGTACTGGACCGAAGTACGACGCACCGAACTGATGGGCAGGAACGCCCACGAATTTGCACTCAACGGATAACCGAGGAACACCATGGGCACGCTCTCCAAATCAGGCGCGAGCGCGCCGGCCGCCAACAGCGGCGCCGACATCGCCGACTGGCGCCCCGAGGACGACACGTTCTGGGAGTCGACCGGCAAGAAGATCGCCTACCGCAACCTCTGGCTTTCGATCCCGGCGCTGCTGTGCGGCTTCGCGGTCTGGGGCATGTGGGGCATCATCACGGTGCAGATGCTCAACCTGGGGTTCCCCTTCACCCAGGCCGAGTTGTTCACACTGACCGCGATTGCCGGCATCTCGGGCGCCACGATGCGTATTCCGGCCTCGTTCCTGGTCCGGCTGGCAGGCGGGCGCAACACCATCTTCCTGACCACCGCGATGCTGCTGGCGCCCGCGCTGGGAACCGGCATCGTGCTGCAGCACAAGGACTGGCCGTTGTGGGCGTTCCAGCTGATGGCGCTGTGGTGCGGTGTCGGCGGCGGCAACTTCGCCAGTTCCATGTCCAACATCAGCACCTTCTTCCCCAAGCGGCTGCAGGGCACGGCACTCGGTCTCAACGCGGGCCTGGGCAATTTCGGCGTCACCACGATGCAGATCGTGATCCCGCTCGTGATGACGGTGGGCCTGTTCGGCGCCATCGGCGGCGAGCCGATGACGCTGGCCAAGGACAGCGGCTGGATTTTCGGCAAGATCGCCGCCGGCACCCTGACCTGGATCCAGAACGCCGGCTTTGCCTGGCTGCTGTCGCTGGTGCCGCTGTCGATTCTGTGCTGGCTCGGCATGAACAACCTCAAGACGGTCTCGCCCGACACCGGCCATCCGCTGGTCGCGTTCGCCAAGATCACCTACCTTTACACGCTGGCTTTCGTGCCCTCCATCCTCGGCCTGTACCTGTACCTGCCCAAGCCCACCGGCCTGGGCCTGATAAGCATGTGGGTCGCGATCCCGCTCGACATCGTGAGCGCGCTGCTGGTGATGAAGCTGGCGGCGTTCGGCCCGATGAAGGAAGGCGTGAGCAAGCAGTTCCTGATCTTCAAGGACAAGCACACCTGGTCGCTGACAGCGCTGTACATCGTGACCTTCGGCTCCTTCATCGGATTCTCGATGGCGCTGCCGCTGTCGATGAAGGTGATCTTCGGCGTCAGCCATGTGCCCGGCGCCGACGGGCTGATGCAGCACACGCTCAACAACCCGAACGCGCCGAGCGTTCTCGCCTACGCCTGGATCGGCCCCTTCGTCGGGGCGGCGGTGCGGCCGATCGGCGGCTGGATCTCGGACAAGGTCGGCGGCTCGATCGTGACGCAGATCATCTCGGCGGTGATGGTGCTGGCCTCGGTCGCGGTCGGCTACGTGATGATGCAGGCCTACGGCTCGGCCACGCCGGAGCAGTTCTTCCCGGCCTTCCTGGGACTTTTCATCGTGCTGTTCTTCGCCAGCGGCATCGGCAACGGATCGACCTTCCGCACCATCGGCGTGATCTTCGACCGCACCCAGGCCGGCCCGGTGCTGGGCTGGACCTCGGCAGTTGCCGCCTATGGCGCCTTCGTCGCGCCGATCGTGATCGGCGACCAGATCAAGGCCGGCACGCCGCAATACGCGATGTACGGCTTCGCCGCGTTCTACGCCCTATGCCTGGTGCTGAACTGGTGGTTCTACCTGCGCGCCAACGCCTACGTCAAGAACCCCTAGACAACGACACAGACCAAGGAGCCATCGATGAGCCACTTTCTGGACCGACTGACCTACTTCTCCGCCCCGAGGGAAAACTTCGCCGGTGACCACGGCGTCACCACCGGCGAAGACCGCACCTGGGAAGACGCCTACCGCAACCGCTGGGCGCACGACAAGATCGTGCGCTCGACCCACGGTGTGAATTGCACCGGCTCGTGTTCGTGGAAGATCTACGTCAAGGGTGGCATCGTGACCTGGGAAACCCAGCAGACCGACTACCCGCGCACACGCTGGGACATGCCCAACCACGAGCCGCGCGGCTGCGCCCGCGGCGCCAGCTACAGCTGGTACCTGTACAGCGCCAACCGCGTCAAATACCCGATGGTGCGCGGCCGGCTGCTCAAGAGCTGGCGCGAGGCGCGCCTGGCCCACGACCCGGTCGACGCCTGGGCCTCGATCGTCGAGAACGAAGCCAGGCGGCGCGACTACCAGAGCATCCGGGGCCTGGGCGGCATGGTGCGTTCGAGCTGGGACGAGGTCAACGAGATCATCGCCGCAGCCAACGTCTACACGATCAAGAAACACGGCCCCGACCGCGTGGTCGGCTTTTCGCCGATCCCCGCCATGTCGATGGTCAGCTACGCCGCCGGCAGCCGCTACCTGAGCCTGATCGGCGGCGTGTGCATGAGTTTCTACGACTGGTACTGCGACCTGCCTCCGAGCAGCCCGCAGGTGTGGGGCGAACAGACCGACGTGCCCGAATCGGCCGACTGGTACAACTCCAGCTTCATCATCGCCTGGGGTTCGAACGTACCGCAGACCCGCACCCCGGACGCGCACTTCTTCACCGAGGTCCGTTACAAGGGCGCCAAGACGGTGGCCGTCACGCCCGATTATTCCGAGGTCGCCAAGCTGGCCGACATCTGGATGCATCCCAAGCAGGGCACCGACGCCGCCGTGGCCATGGCCATGGGGCATGTGATCCTAAAGGAGTTCTATTTCCCCGACGGTGGCAAACAGCGCAGCGCCTACTTCGACGACTACGTGCGCCGCTACACCGACATGCCGA
>JANLQZ010000032.1:0-1636 GCA_031368125.1 Betaproteobacteria bacterium | reverse complement strand
GCGCGATGTGAAGCACGGTGGCGACGAGGACATGACGCGCGAGCCGGAGATGGTCAAGGCCTACCGCGACACCTGGGAGCTGGGGCTGCACTCGTATCTGACCTACCTGCGCGACCGGCTGCTGGTGGCGCGGGAGTTGCTCCAAGAGAGTGGCAGCGTATTTGTGCAGATTTCGGATGACAACCTTCACCTCGTTCGCACAATTTTGGACGAGGTATTCGGGGTGCAAAACTTTGGCGCCCAGATCGCATTTGTAAAGAACAGCGGCCAGACCACAACGCTGCTTTCAGGAAACTGCGACTACATACTTTGGTACGCGAAAGACAAGAGCCGCGTCAAATTCAGAAGGCTGTTTTACGACAAGAGCATCGGCAGCGACTTTGCCGATCGGTACGACGGTGTCGAACTGGCTGACCGCACTCGTCGCCCAATGAGTGCGGTCGAAAAGGCCGACAACAGCAGGATTCCCGAAGGCGCCAAGCTGTATGCCCTGCAACCTGCCATCTCAGCGGGCTTCAATGCGAATACGACTATTGATTACGTGCTGGCAGGCAAGAAATACCATCCAGGAGTCACTCGCCAATGGAAGTATACCAAGCAAGGGATGGACAGGCTTACATCCGAGCGACGGCTTGTTGGCTTGGAGAAGATGATTTACTACGTGCGCTATTTGCAGGACTTTCCAGCATATGCGATTGGTACAAATTGGAACGACACGCAAGACCGATTGAGCAAGCTTTACGTCGTTCAAACAGTTCCGAAGGTAATTGAACGGTGCATCTTGATGGCATCCGACCCGGGCGATCTAGTCCTTGACCCGACATGCGGTTCCGGCACCACCGCCTACGTCGCCGAACAATGGGGCCGCCGCTGGATCACCTGCGACACCAGCCGGGTACCGTTGGCCCTGGCCCGCCAGCGCCTGCTGACCGCCACCTTCCCGTACTACGACCTCAAAGCCCCGCAGTCCGGCCCGCAGGGCGGTTTTGTCTACAAGCGCCGGCAGAACCGCAAGGGCGAGGAAGTAGGCGGGCTGGTGCCCCACATCACGCTGAAATCCATCGCCAACGACGAGCCGCCAGCCACCGAGGTGCTGGTGGACCGGCCCGAGGTCAACACCGGCGTGGTGCGCGTGGCCGGGCCCTTCGTGGTGGAAGCCACCATCGCACCGCCACAGGTGCTGGACGGTGAAGCAGCGCCCGCCGCCCCACCCGCGCCGCCGGCCGCGCAATCGCTGGCCGACGCCATCGGCGTCGCCGACGCGGCCAATGGCGGGCTGCCGCTGCAGGTGGCCGAACCCACCGCCACCTACGGCGACCCGGCCACCCACATCGAACGCATGACCCAGGTGCTGCGCCAGTCCAAGACGCTGCGCCTGCCGGGCAACCGCGAGCTGGTGCTGGGCGGCATCCGCCGCAGTGCCGACAGCGACGTGCTGCACGCCGAGGGGGTGGACGCCGAGGGTGCCCGCATCGCCATCACCTTCGGCCCCGAGGACGGCGCCATCGCGTCTGACGTGGTGTTCGAGGCCGCGCGCGAGGCCTACTTCCTGAAGTACACGCACCTGTACTTTTTCGGCTTCGCCATCCAGGCCAAGGCCCGTGAACTGCTGGACGACCGCGCCAAGCTGCGCGTG
>JANLQZ010000965.1:0-1983 GCA_031368125.1 Betaproteobacteria bacterium | reverse complement strand
GCCGCCTGGGCCAGGTCGACGAAGTCGCCGACCTGATCGAGTTCCTGTGCAGCGAGAAGTCCTCCTACATCACCGGCGCGGAGATCGCCATCGACGGCGGCCAGCGGGTGTGAGCGCCGCGCCGGGCCGCCCCAAGCAAGCACCGCAGCTCGCAGAGCGAAGCACCAGTGAACGCGCGGGCCTGACCGGCCATTGCCGGGTGCCGGATGGCGACCGGCGCGGCTTGCAGCCGGATCGGGCATTGGCGCTAATATGTGGATATCCATCCAGTTGTTCCGTATCGACCGCGGGCCGGCGGACAACCCCTATCGACGCTGCCACGACATTGACCGGTTTGCCACTTGATGCCGCCTTCCGTTGCCATCCGTCCCGCTGCGAGTCCTGTGCATCCACCGGACGAATTGAACGCCGAGCAGCGTTGTGC
Organism: Betaproteobacteria bacterium; assembly: GCA_031368125.1. GTDB lineage: Bacteria > Pseudomonadota > Gammaproteobacteria > Burkholderiales > Burkholderiaceae_C > CAISIP01. The sequence goes on along the minus strand of JANLQZ010000965.1, from coordinate 1,559 downwards.
GGTCGAGCATGGCACCGGCGAACAGTGTGGCGACACGCGCCCGCTGCTGGTGATCGCCGGTGCCGGTTCGGGCAAGACCAAGATGCTGGCGCACCGGGTGGCGAACCTGATCGCGCATGGGGCCGATCCGCAGCGCATGTTGTTGCTGACCTTCTCGCGCCGCGCCGCGGCCGAGATGGAGCGCCGGGTAGGGCAGGTTCTCCAGCGTGCGCTCGGCACTACCGGCGCGCACGTACCGACCCTGCCATGGGCCGGAACCTTCCACAGTGTGGGAGCGCGCCTGCTGCGCGACTATGCGCCCCGTATCGGGCTGAGTGATTCGTTCACGATCCAGGATCGCGGCGACAGCCAGGACCTGATGGGCATGGTGCGCCACGACATCGGCCTGTCGGGCGGCAAGAGCCGCTTTCCGATGGCCGGCACCTGCCTGTCGATCTACTCGCGTACCGTGAACAGCGGCCTGCCGCTGGTGGACGTGCTGGCGCAGGTTTTTCCCTGGTGCGCGCAATGGGAGGCTGAACTCAAGCGCCTGTACGGCGCCTATGTGCAGGCCAAGCAGCGGCAGAACCTGGTGGACTTCGACGACTTGCTGCTGTTCTGGGCCGAGATGGTGGACGACCCGGTGCTGGCCGGCGAGCTTGGTGCGCGCTTCGACCATGTGCTGGTGGACGAATACCAGGACACCAACCGCCTGCAGGCCGCGGTGCTGCTGGGACTCAAGCCCGATGGGCGCGGTGTCACGGTGGTCGGCGACGACGCGCAGGCGATCTATTCCTTTCGCGGCGCCACGGTGCAGAACATCCTGGAGTTCCCGAACCAGTTCGGTCAACCGGCGCGGCTGGTGGCGCTCGAGCGCAACTACCGCTCGACGCAGCCGATCCTGGACGCCTCCAATGCGGTCATCGCGGCGGCGACACAAGGCCATGCCAAGCGCTTGTGGACCGACCGGCACTCGAGCGAAAAGGCCCAGCTGGTGCTGGTGCCCGACGAGGCCGAACAGGCGCGCTGGGTCGCCAGCCGCATGCTGGAACACCGCGAGGGCGGGCTGCTGCTCAAGTCGCAGGCGGTGTTGTTCCGCACCAGCAGCCACAGCGCGGCGCTCGAACTGGAGCTGGCGCGGCGCAATATTCCGTTCGTGAAGTTCGGCGGGCTCAAGTTCCTCGAGGCGGCGCACATCAAGGACGTGCTGGCGCTGCTGCGTTTTGCACAGAACCCGCGCGGGCGCATGGCCGGGTTTCGCGTGCTGCAGCTGGTGGCCGGCATCGGGCCGGCCAGCGCAACCCGGCTGCTGGACGCCATCGCCGGGGCGACCGAGCCCACCGCGGCGCTGCAGGCCTTCGCGCCGCCACCGGCGGCCGCCGCCGAATGGCAACTGTTCGCCGCCCTGTACGCGGCGTTGCGGCGGCCCGTCCTGCGCTGGCCGGCCGACCTCGACCTGGTGCAGGCCTGGTACCTGCCGCAACTCGAGCGTATCCACGACGACGCGCCCGCCCGCCGCCTGGATGTGTTGCAACTGCTGCGGCTGGCCGGCAGTTATGCGTCGCGCGAGCGTTTCCTGG
>JANLQZ010000949.1:0-3068 GCA_031368125.1 Betaproteobacteria bacterium | reverse complement strand
CCGATGGCGCCCACGGTGAGCGCAGTGAGGGAGGATTTGGAAGCTGACACAAGACGGCCCCGCTAATTGCCTTGGCGGGGTTTCGTTGCCTGGAAGGACGCCATTGTGCGCCCGCCACCTCGGGTTCGAACCGGTGGCCGGTCCCTAAATCCGCGCCGCCACTGAACTATGTTGCACCGCAGCAACTCAGGCCTGCGCGCCGGGCCGGCGGTCAGTCGTAACTCTCGGCGTCGGGGTCGGTCGCTTCGAGCTCGTAGCTGGCGGCCAGCATCGCGAGCCGGCCGATCACGCCGTACATGTAAAAGCGGTTGGGGGCACTGGCGCCAGGCCGCATGCCCAGCTGAGGTAAGTGCGTACTCTCGGCAAAAGCCAGGGGAACAAAACTGGAACCCGGGGCATTCAGGTTTTCGTCGATGCCGCGCCCGGCGTGGATGCGGTAGAAGCCGCCCACCACGTAGCGGTCCATCATGTAGACCACCGGTTCCGCCACCGCGTCGTTGATGCGTTCGTTGGTGAGCACACCCTCCTGCACGATCACCTCGAGTGGTGCCGCAGTGGCCGCGTCGCGGCTGGCCGCCCCCGGGCTGGGGCGCAGCAACGACTCGAGGTCCTTGATGTCGCGCACCGTGACGATGCCCATGCGCGAACTGCTGTTGTCGGCCTTGACCACCACGAACGGCTTTTCGTTGATGCCGTATTCCTTGTACTTGCGGCGGATCTTTGTCAGCAGCGCGTCCACGTTGGTGGTCACGCAGTCGCGGCCCTGGTCGTGCGCCAGGTCGACTTCGCCGCACTTGTTGAACATTGGGTTGATCAACCACGGATCGACCCCGATCAGTTTGCCAAAACGCTTGGCGACCTCTTCGTAACTCTGGAAGTGGCGGCTCTTGCGGCGCGTGAACCAGCCCGCATGCAGCGGCGGCAGCAGGTACTGCTCGTGGATGTCTTCCAGGATACCGGGTACGCCTGCGCTCAGGTCGTTGTTGAGCAGGATGGTGCAGGGGTCGAAATCCTTCACGCCCAGACGGCGCTTGCTGCGGATGACGGGTTCGAGCTTCACGCTGTCGCCGCTCGGCAGGTCGATGGCGGTGATCTTCTTGATTTCCGGGTCGATCGAACCGACGCGCACGTTGAGACCCGCCATGTGGAAGATGCGCTTGAGCTGGGCGATGTTCGACAGGTAGAAAGTGTCGCGGGTGCGGTTCTCGGGGACGATCAACAGGTTGCGCGCTTCGGGGCAGATCTTCTCGATGGCGGCCATCGCCGCCTGCACCGCCAGCGGCAACATGGCAGGCGTCAGGTTGTGCCAGCCGCCCGGGTACAGGTTGGTGTCCACCGGCGCGAGCTTGAATCCGGCATTGCGGATATCGACCGAGCTGTAGAACGGCGGCGTGTGCTCCATCCACTCCAGCCGGAACCAGCGCTCGATCGCGGGCATGGAGTCGAGCACCCGTTGCTCGAGCTCGTTGATCGGGCCCGTGAGCGCCGTGACAAGATGTGGAACCATGCGGATTTCTTCTGAGTACTGGGCAAGATGGCCATTGGCGCGCCGCCGGACGACCGCCCGGACCCGCCAGCCAGATTCTAGGATGTGGGGGCGGCCGCTTTGGTTCCAAGACCGGCACGGCGCGCCGTCGCCGGACATTTCTGCAACACTAGGGCCCGTGGCAGCGCCGGTCGGAACCGGCCGGCGCGACCCACCTTGTCCCCAACCAACTCCACCTCACACCCCATGCACTACCGCAACCTCGGCAACAGCAATCTCACGGTATCGACCCTGTGCCTCGGAGCCATGATGTTCGGCGACCAGACCGACCAGGCCGAGGCCGCCAGCATCGTCGCCCATGCGCACGCCAACGGCGTGAACTTCATCGACACCGCCGACGTCTACACGCGCGGCGCGTCGGAAGAGATGGTGGGCGCGCTGATCAAGGGCCAACGCGCCGACTGGGTGCTGGCCACCAAACTCGGCAACAAGATGTCCGATCGCCCGAACGAGGGCCACTATGCGCGCAGCTGGATGCTGCGTGAAGTCGAGGCCAGCCTGCGCCGGCTGCAGACCGACCACATCGACATTTATTACCTGCACCGCGACTACGACGGCATGAGCATGGAAGAGTGCGTGCGCGCGCTCGACGACATGTTGCGCGCAGGCAAGATCCGCTACTGGGGCGTGTCGAACTTTCGCGGCTGGCGCATCGCGGAGATGGTGCGTGTGGCCGCGCAGCTGGGCGTGCCCCCGCCGGTGGTGTGCCAGCCCTACTACAACCTGCTCAACCGCATGCCGGAGGTCGAGATCCTGCCGGCGTGCCACCACTACGGCATCGGGGTGGCGTCGTACAGCCCGATCGCGCGCGGCGTGCTGACCGGCAAGTACCTGCCCGGGGCGGCGCCGGCGGCCGGCACACGGGCCGGGCGCGCCGACAAACGCATCGTCGAGACCGAGTTTCGCGAAGAGTCGCTGGTGATCGCGCAAAAGCTCGGCGCGCATGCCCGGGCCAAGGGCGTCACGCTGGCCCAGTTCGCGACCGCCTGGGTTCTTGCCAATCGCATCCTGAGCGCGGTGATCGCGGGGCCGCGCACGCTGGCGCAATGGCAGGACTATTTTCCGGCCCTCGACTATGTGGTGACGGCCGAGGACGAGGCGCTGGTGGACTCCTTCGTCGGTTCCGGCCACCCGTCGACGCCGGGCTACACCGACCCGGCCTACCCGTTGCACGGGCGCCTGGGAGCGGCTGCGCGCCCGTCCTGACACCGGCTTGCTGGCCGTGAAGATCTTTTACGGCTGGCGCATGGCGGGAGCCGCGTGCGGCATCCAGTTCATGCTCGCCGCACTGCTGAACCAGTCGTTCGGTGCCTATGTGGCGGTGTTGTCGGACGAACGCGGCTGGAGCAAGACCGCGCTGTCGGGCGCGGCGGCGCTGCAATCGGTCGAATCCGCAATCGTCGGCCCGGTGCTGGGCTGGCTGATGGACCGGTTCGGCCCGCAGGCGATGGTGCGCATCGGCATCCTGGTGTTCGCCCTGGGCTTCATGGCCTTGAGCCAGATCGACACGCTCGCTGGCTTC
>JANLQZ010000942.1:0-3147 GCA_031368125.1 Betaproteobacteria bacterium | reverse complement strand
CCTTCGCTCTGCGAGCTGCGGTGCGAGCGAAGTAATCGGCCTGCTGCCGCAAATCGTCCGAAAGTCGCTCTGAAAATTTCATTGCAAATCAATCACTTAGAACGAGCGACTTGAGAGCTTGCTTGGGGGCGGCCCGGCGCGCCGCTCATGCAACCACGGGCTTCAGTACCCGCACCCATTGCGCCGCGGGCAGACCCCACTGTCGCTCGATCGTGTCCGCGCGTTCGGTCAACAGGGCGCGGGTCGGGCGCGTCGGGCGCTTTTGCGCCAGCACCACGGTGTTCCCCTCGCGTGTGGCTTTGAAAGGCCAGATCGCGTCGCGGCCAAAAGCGGCCGCGATCTTGTCGACGCTGCGCTGGTAGCTCGATGCCCGGCCGAACAGGTTGACGGACATGCAGCCGTCATCCGCCAACAGGCGCCGGCAATCCGCGTAAAAGGCCTCGCTGTCGAGCACCGGCGCTGCGGCATCATGGTCATACAGGTCCACCTGCAGGGCATCGACCACTCCCCACCACTTCGGGTCGCGAATTTCCTGCGCGGCATCGCCCAGCACAACCTGCATGCGTGCACTGTCGGCCGGCAGCTTGAACCAGCCGCGACAGGCCGCCAGCACTCTCGGGTTGATCTCGATCGCGGTGGTCTGCATCCTGAGCACCTTGTGGCAGAACTTGGTCAGCGATGCGGCTCCCAGGCCCAGTTGCATCGCACGGCGCGCCGCCACGGTGGCCGGGTCCACAAACAGCAGCCAGGCCATCATGCGCTGGATGTACTGGTGCACCAGCACCTGCGGCGAATCGATCAGCATCGAGCCCTGTACCCAGATCGAATCGAGATGCAGATGTCGGACCGGGCCCTCGTCTGAAAACTGTACTTCGGGAAGCAGATCGGTGTCGGTCGATGCCATGGCGCGTTATACCAGCAAGGGGCGCAACTTCGGCAGCGCGACACAGGCATTCTCGACCGTCGCCCGCGCGAGCGCCTCGGGCGCGATGCCGCGCAATTCGGCCACCACGGCGCCGATCCGGGGCAATTCTGCGGGTTCATTGCGTCCCTGCGGCGCGCCCAGAGCGCGCTGGGCCGAAGTCTGGTAAAGCCAATGCGGAGGAATGTCCGGTGCGTCGGTTTCTAGCACCAGCGCCGCCAGTGGCAGGCTGCCCGCGAGGCGGCGCAATTGCAGCGCCCGCTCGAAAGTGACTGCGCCACCAAAACCCAGCTTCAGGCCTTGCCTGGTGAATTCGTGCGCCTGCTGTGCGCTGCCGGCAAACGCATGGGCGATACCGCTCCAACCCCCACCCCCAATTGCGCCCCCCACCGCGCGTAATCCCCGCAGCAGGCGATCGGCCGAGCGCCGCACATGCAGGATCACGGGCAATTGGTATTTGCGTGCCAGCTTGAGCTGCTCCAGATAAAAGTGCTCCTGGCGCTCACGCAACGGGCTGGCACACAACTCGGGAACAAAGAAATCGAGCCCGATCTCACCGACCGCCACCAGCCGCGGATCGTCCGAATGGATGTGCAGTTGGCGGTCCAGCTCCGCCAGGTCCGTGTCGTCTGCGTGTCGGACGAACAAAGGGTGGATCCCCAGCGCATAACTGTCAGCAGACAAATGTGCCAGTGCACGCACCCGCTCGAAGTACGCCACCGCTACCGCCGGCAGCACACAATGGCGCACACCCGCCGCGGCCGCACGTGCGCGGACTGCAAGGTAATCCGGCTCAAACTCCGGCGCGTCGAGGTGGCAGTGGGTGTCGATCCAGGCCGTCATGAAGGAAAAGTACTGCCGCTGAAGTCGCCGCGACAACACGAGAGTGTGATGTGAAAGGCCATCCGGCCGATTATCCCGACGCGTCGCACAGGCGGCAACGGCGCCATGCACAAGTGGGCGAACCGTGATACCGTCCACTTTCAATCGACCACTTCTGTTTCAAAGGCCAACCGATGCGCAGGCCCGCCCTTTACAGCCGCTCGACCCCGTTGGCCAGCCCATCCGGCCACGGCCCCGTTCCGGGCACGGAAATACCGGTTGGCGCCGCAGCACAGCCGAAAATGCCGCGCTGGCGCCCATCGGCGACCGATCCACGCGTCATGTGGAGCGCGATCGCGTTGCTGGCGGTCACGTTGCTGGTGGTTACGGGCCTGTTGTTGCGCCCGGCGGCGCACCGGCTGACGCAGGAAGACATCGACGCGGCGGTGCTCAAGACACTCGAGACCACGACCTTACCATCGGCAGCAGCGCGCGCCTATGAGACGATTGCACCCTCGGTGGTGCGGGTGGTGAGCTACGAACTCGGGGTCAACGGACGCGACGAGATCGAGCGTGGCGTGGGTACCGGCGTGGTGATCGTCGACAAGGCCATCATCCTGACCAACCTGCATGTGGTGCAGGGGGCGGAAGTCATCAAGGTGGTTTTTGCCGACGGCCTGGAGGCGACCGCATCCATCAAGGGCACACAACCCGAAGACGACCTCGCGGTGCTGCAGGCGCACAAGATTCCGGACGACCTGATCGCCGCCACCATGCGCTCCACCGGCGACCTGGTGCCGGGCGACCAGGTGGTCGCCGTGGGGTACCCGTTCGGCATCGGTCCGTCGGCCTCGGCCGGTGTCGTCTCGGGCCTCAAGCGCCAGTTCAGGTCGCCCGAAGGCCGGCAGGAGATGACCAACCTGATCCAGTTTGACGCAGCGGCGAACCCGGGCAACTCGGGCGGCCCGCTGGTGACGATGGACGGGCAGGTGGTCGGCATCGTGACGGCGATCCTGAACCCGGGGCAGGCACGCACTTTCATCGGCATCGGTTTTGCCGTTCCAATCGAAAACGCCGCTTCGGCTGCAGGCCTGCATCCGTTTTGAGGGCCTGAAACGGCAGTTCGCAGCCCACTCGGCACATACCCAGTCAGGGCACTCCCCGACCGAACAACTGAAAGGCACAGGCATGGACAGCAAGCACGAGGCAGTGGGCGACACCTCCCAATTGATGGAGCAGATCCTGTATGAGGTCAAGCGCGTCGTAGTCGGGCAGGACCGCTTTCTCGAACGGGTGATGGTGGCCATGCTGGCCCAGGGCCACCTGCTGGTCGAAGGGGTACCGGGCCTGGCCAAGACGCTGACCGTCAAGACGCTTGCCAACACCGTGCGCGGGAACTTCAA
>JANLQZ010000930.1:0-3041 GCA_031368125.1 Betaproteobacteria bacterium | reverse complement strand
TCTCCCGAGCTCGCCAGCGCGGCGAGCACATCACGCGCGTTGGTGAAGCTCCTGGTTGCCAGGTTTTCGCGCAGCAACGCCTTTTCAAGGACGAAGCGAATGGACTGGTCATCGTCCACGATCCAGATCGGCTTCATGTGTGTCGTTACCTCGGGCATCACCAGGTTAGGGAAGTGGTATCAGTATCTTGAAATCCGTGCGTCCTGGCACGCTGTCGACCTCGATCATGCCGTGGTGCTGCTGAACGAAGGTTTGTGCCAACGTCAGTCCCAGCCCTGACCCGCCCTCCCTGCCCGACACCAGCGGATAGAAAATTCGGTCCCTGATCGAGTCTGGTACGCCAGGCCCGTTGTCGATGACATGCAATTCCAATGCCAACCGGTAGCGTTGTTTGCCGAAGGTGATCTGGCGCGCTACACGTGTGCGCAGCGTCAGGCAGGCATCACCTGCCGAAATCCTGTCGGCAAGCGCCTGGCAAGCGTTCTGGGCAATGTTGAGCACGGTTTGGATCAGCTGCTCCCGGTCGGCGCGCAACTCGGGGATCGAGGTGTCGTAGTCGCGCACCACCCGCAGCCCGCGCGGGAATTCGGCCACGATCAGCGAGCGCACCCGTTCGCAAACCTCATGGATGTTGACGTCCTCCACCAGGTGTGGTCGCCGGTGCGGCGCCAGCAACCTGTCCACCAGGGTCTGGAGCCGGTCGGCCTCGCGGACAATTACCTGGGTGTATTCCTTGAGACCACGTTCGACGATCTCCATCTCGAGCAGTTGCGCCGCGCCCCGGATACCACCGAGCGGATTCTTGATTTCATGGGCCAGGTTGCGGATCAGTTCCTTGTTCGCCTGGGCCTGGTCGGACAGCCGTTCTTCACGGTCCTGCCGCGCCTGCTGCTCCTGCGGCAGCAGTTCCACGATGATTTCACCCGGCAGTTCGGTCTGCGTGACGATCACATGCACCGGAATAGGATCATGGTTCAAGCGCTTGAGCCATGCGTCGTAACGCAATGCCGCGAACTGGTTGCCGCCGGCTCCCCTCAACGCGTTTTTCAACGCCTCGGGTTCGGCGAAGCAGTCAGCGAACTGCGACTCTTCGATGATGCGGCGCGAGGTACCCAGCGCATCTTCGAGCGCCGAGTTGGCGAACAACACAGTGCCATTGGAACGCACCACTGCCACCAGCGTGGCCAACAGGTCGAAGGAGCGAAAACGCGCTGCGGCCGGGCTCGCCGGGCCGGAATGCTGCGACTTGCCCAAGCCGGCTACTTTGCCGCGGAAACACGGCCCAGTTCGCGTCGAATGCCGGCGATGTCGCTGTCATTGCGGGCCAGGCTGGCCTTGAGTTCGGCCACGCGGTCCTGGTATTTTTGGTAGTTGCGCGCCTCGTCGCCGCGCTTTTCCGGCTCGCCATTGTTGTATTCCCTGGTCAACTCGGCCTGGCGGGCCTCGGCCTTCTTGAGTTCCGCCTCCAGGATCACGCGCGCATCGGAATCGCGCGACTTCTGCTCGGCCGAATCCACCCTGATGCCGGATTGCGCTGCCGCGGCGACCTTGACTGGCTGCGTTGACGCCGCGGGAGGGCGAAAGCCTTGCACCACGGTGACATTGCCACCCTCGACCAACTTGCAGTTGCCCTTCTGGGCTTCCGACACGGTATTGGTGTATTCGTTGCCGCAACGGTAGATGGCGCCTTGCGCCAAAGTGCCGGATGCAAGAAAGACAACCAGCGATGGGATCAGACAGAGGTGTTTCATAGGGAGCTCACGCCTCCAAAGGTGCAGGGACGGCTTGCCAGTATGCGTCAATTGGCTTCAATGTCAAACCGTCGGCCATACCCATAATGAAGAAGGACGGCAAAAACCGTCCTTCTTGCACAACACCGCGCCATCCCGAACGGGAAGGCGGATGCAGTCGGGTTACAGCGAGTAGTACATGTCGAACTCGATCGGGTGGGTGGCCATGCGCATGCGCGTGACTTCCGTCATCTTGAGTTCAATGTAGGCGTCGATCATGGTGTCGGAAAACACGCCGCCCTTGGTCAGGAACGAACGTCCCTTGTCCAGATACTCGAGCGCCTGGTCCAGGCTGTGGCAAACGGTGGGTACTTTGGCGTCTTCTTCCGGCGGCAGATGGTACAGGTCCTTGGACGCCGCCTCGCCCGGATGGATCTTGTTTTCCACGCCGTCCAGGCCGGCCATCAAAAGGGCTGAGAAGCACAGGTAGGGGTTGGACAGCGGATCCGGGAAACGTGCTTCCACGCGGCGGCCCTTGGGGTTGGCCACATAGGGGATGCGGATCGAGGCCGAGCGGTTCTTGGCCGAATAGGCCAGTTTCACCGGCGCCTCGAAGCCAGGCACCAGGCGCTTGTAGCTGTTGGTGCCGGGGTTGGTGATGGCGTTGAGCGCGCGCGCATGCTTGATGATGCCGCCGATGTAATACAGCGCGAAGTCGGACAGGCCGGCGTAACCGTCTCCCGCGAACAGGTTCTTGCCGTCTTTCCAGACCGACTGGTGCACGTGCATTCCCGAGCCGTTGTCGCCAACCAATGGCTTGGGCATGAAGGTAGCCGTCTTGCCATAGGAGTTGGACACGTTCCAGACCACGTACTTGAGGATCTGGGTCCAGTCGGCGCGCTGCACGAGGGTGCTGAACTTGGTGCCGATTTCATTCTGGCCCGCGCCGCCGACCTCATGGTGGAACACTTCGACCGGCACACCCAGCGATTCAAGGATGAGGGAGATTTCGGCCCGCAGGTCCTGGGTGCTGTCGACCGGAGGCACCGGGAAATAACCGCCCTTGACAGTGGGGCGATGGCCCTTGTTGCCACCGTCGATCTTCTTGCCGCTGTTCCAAGGGGCTTCGTATTCGTCGATCTTGACGAACGAGCCGGACATGTCGGCGCCCCAGCGCACGTCGTCGAAAATGAAGAATTCGGGCTCCGGGCCGAAGAACGCGGTGTCGCCCATGCCCGACGCTTTCAGGTACGCCTCGGCACGTTTGGCGATCGAACGCGGGTCGCGGTCGTAGGCCTTGCCGTCGCCCGG
>JANLQZ010000914.1:0-13190 GCA_031368125.1 Betaproteobacteria bacterium | reverse complement strand
CCGTCCACGATGGTGGCATTCGCGGACGTGCCGTCCACCGCCGCCCATTGCACGCCCTGGCTGGGCAGCAGCGCGGTCGGGTACCACGGCGTCTCGGCGAAGAAGCGCATGAATTCGCCGCGTGCCATCTCGTCCCCGCCGCTCATGTCAGCCACCGTGAACAAGCCCAGCATCGCCGCTTGCAACAGGCCCTTGCCGGCGATGTAGCTGTCGACAACGTGAACCTGGATGCCCGGCAGCATCGCTATCTGCGCATCCCAGATGAAGCCCGAGCTTGAACCGGCCGATGCAGTGACGACACGCTGCATGGACGTGAATGGCTTCCACTGCTCGGCCATGGCCGACATATTGATGGTGCCGGCCATTTCGATCGTGACGGCTGAGACGATGGGCTGGCCATCCTTCAGCACCGCACGGAAGTAGCGCTGCACTGGCGCGGGCAGGCCTTTGAGTTCGTGCGGGTCATAGTGCGTCGTGTCATTCGGGTGGGGCGGCTGGGCCGTTCCATCACTTCGGGCCGCTTCGAGCCCACGGGTCAACGCCCCCATGCGGTCGGTCCACCGTCTGGACCCGAGAGCAGTCAGGCCGGCCGCTGCGACGGCCAACAGGCATAGAACCAGACCGAGCCACAGAAGCCATGTCATTCGAGTTCCTTTGTTCAGGGCGCCATGCCTGCCAGTGCGGCGGGTGATCGCGACCGCACCATCAACACGATGCCGACGACGGCGGCCACCGCGAGCCCGAGATCCTGCGGCACGCCCAGCGGGAAGGCGGCCTGGACTCCGACAAGACTCCACAACACCGGCACCGCCAACGGGCTGCGGGGGTAAGGCCGGACCAGGAATGAGAGCAAGCCCACCGTGAATATTGTCGTCGGACATGGCAGGCCGAAGGAGGGCGTTTCCGGGTGGCGGTGGCCGGAGAGGAACGACCAGGCCGGATAGACGACGAGTGCGAACGCGACAAGCAGCACACCGACCACGGCGCGCGCGCTGGCGCTCAGCCTGAACTCGAGTGGTTGGGGACAATTACCTTGGCCGGTTGACGCCGACCAAACGGGGACCAGCTGCAAATTCGGCAAACGCAGGCCAAGCCGGTGGCCGCGGCATTGCATGCCTGGCTCACAACGCAGCGACAGTTGCTGGTCAAGGCCGATGCCACGGCCAGGGCAATCGACTACTCGTTGAGCAATTGGCAGGCGCTGACGACATTCCTCAACGACCGGGCGGTGCCCATCGACAACAACACCGCCGAGAACTCGATCCGCCCGCTCGCAGTCGGACCGAAAAAACTGGTTGTTCGTGGGCTCGCAGCTGGCCGGCGAGCGTGCGGCCGTGCTGATGATGAGTCTGATCGAATCGGCCAAGCTCAACGGGCACGACCCGTGGGCCTATCTCAAGGACGTCTTCGAGCAGCTGCCCACGCTGAAGGATCGCGACCTGGCGCAGCTGCTGCCGCACAACTGGCGGCCAGCCGGCGGCATTGTCGAACCCGGCACCGGCACCGGCACCGGGACCGCGTAACCGCTCTCAGCACAGCGCCAGCAGCGACGCAAGGATGGGGCTCGCGGGATGCTTACGCTGCAGGCGCGCCAGCTGCCGATGCGCAACGTGCTGATGGATGCGAACAGGCAAGCGGGTGCAGTGTTCAGACAAAGTGCACTGCCCACGACGCTGTTCTTCGACGCCGAAGGACGGCTGGCGGGCACGCGAATCGGTGAGCTTTCGGTCGCCACGTTGACCGAAAGGCTGCAGGCCTTGGCGAAGTGACGCTGGCTCGGTCGCGACGGCGACCGGCTGCGTTCATGATCGGCTCGGGTGGGCTGTGTCAGCCATGCCGTCCACATGCAATTGCAGCCACCACTCCAGCAGCGCCAGGTGCCACAGCTTGCTGCCCTGGATGCGCGTGAAATACGCCGCCGGGTCGGCCAGCATCTTGTCGACGTAAGCGCGCTGGTACAGACCACGCCGTTTGCAGGCATCGGATTGCAGAATGCCGCGCATCAGCTCGAGGAACGGCCCACGCACATGCTTCAGGGCGGGCACGGGAAAGTAGCCTTTCGGCCGGTCGATCACCGCATCCGGTATCAAACCGCGCGAGATCGTTTTCAGCGGGTACTTGCCACCTTCCTTGAGCTTGAGTTCCGGCGGCATCCTGGCAGCGAGTTCGACCAGTTCATGGTCGAGGAAGGGCACCCGTACTTCCAGGCCCCAGGCCATCGGCATGTTGTCCACGCGCTTGACGGGATCATCGACGATCAAGGTCGTGGCGTCGAAGCGCCAAACCTCGTCAAGGAAGCTATCGGCCTGCGGTTTGGCCAGTTCGCGCGCCACCAGTTCGGTGGTCACGTCGGGCGCATCCGGCACACCCGACAGCTGCCATTCCGGTGCGATCATCTCCAGGTACTCGGCGTGGTCGCGATCAAAATAGTGCCTGCTGAATCGCTCGACGGCTGTGCCGGTTTCGGCATCCATCAACGGGTACCAGAAGTAGCCACCGAACACCTCGTCGGCACCCTGTCCCGCCAGCACGACCTTCACCTCCTTCGACACCCGCTCGCTGAGCAGGTAGAACGCGATCACGTCGTGGCTCATCATCGGCTCGGTCATGGCCGCCACGGCTTCGGGCAAGCGCGCCAGCACCTCGCTGTCGGGAATCAGGTGCTTGTGGTGCCGGGTCTTGAACCGCGCCGCAATCAGGTCGGAGAACTCGAACTCGTCGGCCTTCTCCGCGCCGACACTGACGCCAGCAATGCCCTCGAAGCCGATCGAGAACGTCAGCAAGTCGTCTACATGATCGGCCAGCAAACCGACCAGCAGGCTCGAATCCAACCCGCCCGACAGCAGCACACCCACGGGCACGTCGGCGGCCAGGCGATGGCGTTCGAGCGCGCGCACCAGCACCTTTCGGGTCGCGTCCAGCCACTCGGCCTCGGTCAGGGGCTGCGCCGGCCGTGTGGCGTCCAGCGTCCAGTACACCTGCTGCGTGATCGACCCGTCCATGCGTACCGTCATCGTCGTCGCTGGCGGCAGTTTGCGCACGCCGCGCAGCACCGTGCGCGGTGCCGGCACCACGGTGTGCAGCGTGAAGTGATGGTGCAGGGCCACCGGATCGAGGCGTGTGTCCACGCCGCCACCCGCCAGCAGCGCCGGCAAGCTCGACGCGAAGCGCAGCCGCTGACCCTCCTGCGCTAGGTACAGCGGCTTGATGCCAAAACGATCACGAGCGAGGAACAGGCTGGCGCCGTGCCCCCTTCGCAGGTCCCAGATGGCAAAGGCGAACATGCCGTAGAAGCGTTGCACGCACTGTTCGCCCCAGGCGTGATAGGCCTTCAGGATCACCTCGCTGTCGCCTTCGGAGAAGAACGCATAGCCCATGTTGATCAGCTCAGTGCGCAGCTCCCGGTAGTTGTAGATCGTGCCGTTGAACACCAGGGCCAGTTGCAGCGCGGTGTCCACCATCGGTTGATCGGCACTTGGCGACAAGTCGATGATCGCCAGGCGCCGGTGGCCGAAGGCCAGCGGCCCGTCGCTGAACGTGCCTGCATGGTCCGGCCCGCGGCGGGCCAGCGCGGCGGACATGCGCTCGACGGCCGCCTTGTCGGGGGCCGCGTCGTCGAACCTCAGTTCACCGCAGATGCCGCACAAAGTGTGAATCCGACAACGGCGTTTGAAGCGCGCTCGCCGAATAGCAGCGCGTAAATGCGTTCACGTTCAGCGAGCGTTGGAGAGTCGGCGTCCGGCGCCGCAGTCGCTGGCGTCGCGGCCAGGTCGACCCAACCCTGCGCGTCAAGGCGCAACCGGCTGTACGTCTCGTTGACAACGGTGTCGGGCTCGCCGCCTTCCAGCCTTACGTACCAATCAGCCAGGCGCAGGGTCCGAGCGGCCAGGCTCGGTTCCGATGCCTGGCCGCGCGCCAGCGCGACATACAAGGCATGCGGAACCGGGTGCACATCGCCGCCTTCATCGAGCAGGAACACATACGAGGCGTGCCCGGCGCCGGCTGCGCACCCATCTTCAGGCACGTGGCAGCTTCGACCCGACGCGTCGGCCGAGCTGTACACCGGGGCGAAGCCGCCACCCGGCGTGCGGAAGTTGGTGGTTTGTCCCTGGTACAGCCGCGCGGCCACCCACTGCACGGCGCCATCGTAGGTGTATGCGCGAAGGTCGAACTTCATGGCCTTTGTGGCTTTCTCCGCCTTCATCGTTTCCGGGTCGTTGATCATCCTCTCCCCCGGCACGACGATGGCTTGTGCGACATAGTCACCAGCCAGGATGTCCTGCCAAACCCGCTTCGTCAGCTTGTCGCCCCGGTAGGCCGCGCGGCTGCCAAAGCCCGTCGCGGGTTTGAAAAACAGACTGCGGCGGGCGTCCCACAAGCGCTGCGCCAAGGCGGCATCGACCACTTCTGTATGCGGCACATGCTCAAGCAGGATTCGCTGCGTGGCCGGCGGAACGCCCAGCGCCTGCAATCGTGCGGCGTCGCTGAAGAGTGCGAGGTGGCGCTTGTCGGCATACAGCGCATGGGCTCCTGGATGCGGCGTCAGCACGATAGCCTGCCGCAGATACGCTTCGCGCAGCGTGGCGCTGCTGGCCTGCTCCAGGTAGAAATCGGTCAGGCGGTTGTAGACGAGGTCGATGGCCAGCTCACCGTGCCACAGCACGCCGTTGCGCCATTCGAGTGCTGCCGGGTCGGCGATGACTGCGCGCAGTCCGTGCCGCTCGAACAACTGCTGGAACAGCAGGAACTCCGGGTAGAGGTACTGCTCCTCGGGTGCCCCGTCGACGATGGCGATGCTCGCCAGCGGCCTTCTGGCCAGGCCGGACAGTTGCCATTCTCGGCGAAACATGTCGACGATGCGCTGTTCAAAGGCGGCCACGGCGGCCAGCGTGGGCACCATCGTTTCCACCACCGCGCAGCAGGCCCGTTGCGCCCGCGCGAGCACCGCGTTGAGCATCGCCCCGCCGGCGTTGGTGTTGACCTCGATCAGCCCCAGATGGCCGTGATCCAGGTGGAAGTCATAGCCGAAAAACACGCCCATCGGCCCACGGATGCCCAGTCGGGCGATGGCAGGCGCTGTGCCCAGCGCCTGCTCCCGATAAGCCGGCAAGGCCACGACCGATTCGATAGCCTCTACCACCTGGGCCATGCGCTGCAACTGAGGGGTCGCCACAAACACGGGTTGCGCAACAAAGAGAAACGGGCAGCGTTGCCGAACCATCTCGGACAGGCCCGGCTTGCCGAGTTCCGAATCGAGGGCGCGCGCCAGTGACTTGGCGTCCAGGCTGATGCAGAAGCACGCGTGGTTGAGCGCTTCGATGTCGCTGAAGGGCGCCTCAGGCGGGGGTGATTCAACGCGCGTTGCATTCATTGCGCCTGCGGGAACAAGGGTGTTGGGGTACACGACGATGCCCTGATCGAGTGGAACGGGAAGCAGATACAGAAGATTGCGTGCAGGGCGCGGTGTTTGAGCAAGATCAACTGCGGCAACGAAGAGCCGCCAACATGGCGCGTTAGGAGCAAATAAGGGTGCGCGTGCTTGGGGTCGCGTGTCTGTGCGCTCTCGCACACTACAGAAGCCAGATGCGTTCCAGCAGTCGGTTACAGCGCAGAAGATGGACTAGCTGCGAAGGGGCATGGCGCAGGCGGCAGTTGCCCGGCCCGCACGTTGACCTGGATCGACTGCAGGATCAACCTCGGCACCATGAGCGTGGCGTCGCGCGCTTGCCTCCGAGTTGTCGATGCGATAGGCCAAGTCGGCCGGCGTGTGGCCGGGAACCAGCATCGCGGTGGCTTGTACTCTACCGATCATGAACGCTTCGCCATCCTTGAAGAGTTGGTCGAACTGGCTGCCATCGCGCATGAAGCTGCATTCCAGGTTGTAGAGCTTCTCGTAGGTTGCCTGCAGGACGGGGATGTATCCGCCGATGGCGATCGGACCCCGAGCGTCGCGTCGAGACCTGTCTCGACGCGCCGAGCTTGACGAGCACCTGCACGTGGTAGCCGACGCAGGGATCGCATCGCGTCGCGGCGCCCAGCGCCGGGGCCATCAGATCCTTGGTCTCCAGTTCGTCGGACGAGTTGATGTCGATCAAGATGCGATGCGCTTGGCAGGTCTGCATCGACCAAGTGAACGCTCGGCGCTTCGGTGCAGCAACGCACAGACAATTTCTGCCAGCAGGAGTGATCCTCAAGGAAGCGGGTTCATTTCCATTGAGTTCTTTGAGCACCTGCCTTGTTGGCAAGCGCGGCACCGCTCGTCGTAGCTCCGGAGCCAAGCCAGGCCGCTGTGGTACCGGCGAAACCGCGGCAAGCGCCAACCTGAATCGCAAACCAGTGTGGGAAGGTGTCTATGGCTCCGCAATTCGACATGAAAAAAGTGACGACGCCACTCCTGCTTCACATGCTGGGCCACGAGCTGCGATATCCGCGATGGTTCCTGCTGCGCTGCAAGTTCACCCTTGGGCGATTCAAGAAAACCATCGACAAGAAGTTTCCACGCGAGCTGGTCGATCTGGGTGCGCTGCCGGCGTGGGTGTACTTGAACCTCAAGAAGAAAATCGGCCAACACAGGGCATTCGAAATCATGCGTGTCGCGCTGTTGACCGGCGGCACGGCCACGCAGAACCTGCAGTTCGATACGGTTCACAAGGAGCGAAATTTCCAGAATTTCTCGGAACTGGAAATCGAGAACAACCGCACCGGCCTGGTTCGCTGGAACAAGATGGAAGTCGTCGAGCGCTCGGCGCGACGTTTTGAAATCAGGATCACGCGCTGCATGTTTCATGAATTCGCCATCTCTGTCGGTCTGCCGGAGATGACGCCCGTGGTCTGCCAGATCGATAACGCGATGTTCAATTCCTACTTGCCGGACGAAATGACGTTCGATCGTGGCCTTCTCGGCGGCAGGATCGCGGATGGCAAGCCCGAATGCAATTTCGTCTGGGAATTGCGCAAGCAGACGGCACCGCCCGTCTGACGACGCCATGTCCAATCAATCGTTTTCATTGCACACTGAAATCATCGGGCTGGCCGCATGTCAAATGACCGGAAGCCAGTGAGCCACGGCTCGATCGCGCTTTCTTTCGGACGCCTGGCGCATCTGCTGTGGATCCGCCGCCAATTGTCCAGCCGTGACCGATGGACACGCGAGCAACTGCTCCGCCATCAGGCAATGGCGCTCAGTAATCTTCGCGCGCACGCCTACGCCAATTCCCCGTTCTATCAGCGTTTCCATGCAGGGCGATTCGACAGGCCGTTGCAGCAGCTGCCGGTGCTCACAAAGAAGAATTTGATGGAGAACTGGAATGAGGTGACAACCGATCGTGGCTTGAGGCTTGACGAGCTTCGGGAATTCATCGAGAGCAGCGACGTGCCCCGGCTTTTCCGCGATCAATACGTCGCCTCGACGACTTCCGGGAGCACCGGCCTGAAGGGTGTGTTCGCGTTCAATCGCGATGAGTGGCTGCGGGGTGTCGCTTCCCACGGTCGCGCGACCGCTTGGGCCGGCGCGCGCATCGGGCCCCTGCATCGCATGCGGATGGCCGTCGTCAGCTCGACCAAGCCCTGGTGCAAGTCCTTGCTGGTCGGCGCCTCGGTGGACACCCCCATCCTGCCGACGCTGCGTTTGGACTCCACGGACACGCTTGCGCTGACCATCGAGCGGTTGAACGCGTTCCAGCCGGACATATTGGTCGCCTATGCCGAGACGGCGAACGCGCTCGCGCTCCAGCAGCTTGCCGGCGCGTTGCGGATCTCGCCGCGGATGGTGTTCGCCTCTTCGGAGGTGTTCACCGCGAGCGCCCGCGCGCGCATTGCGAAAGCATGGGGCAGCGAACCGTTCAACGCCTACGCAGCCACCGAGACCGCGCTTATCGCCGCCGATTGCGCACACCACCGCCTGCATCTTGCGGAGGACTTGGTCATCGTTGAGATCGTCGACGCGGACAACCGGCCGGTGCCGCCCGGTGCCTATGGCGAGAAAGTCCTTGTTACCGTGCTTTTCGCGCGGACTATTCCGCTTATCCGGTACGAGTTGAGCGACCGCGTGGCGCTCGCCGATCTGCCGGCCCCGTGCCCATGCGGCAAACCGTTCGCCGTGTTGGCGGGCATCCAGGGGAGAGTGGAGGACACCCTGTTCCTTGAAGGTGCCGGCGGCACGTCGGCAGCCATGAAACCCAGCCTGTTTCACGATGTCCTGGAACCTGCGCATGTCGATGGATGGCAGGTCGTGCAGGACAACCCGACCGCGATCACCGTCTCGATCGTCGGTCCGCAGGCGGGTTATGACGAACTTGATCTAAGGGAAAAAATAAGATCGCGCCTGCGCGAGCAGGGCGCACATGATCCCCTGGTGCGGATTCGAATGGTGGCCAAGCTCCGGCAATCACCGACGGGCAAGACGCCTCTGGTCCGCGCCTTGAAACCTTCCTGGAAGGCCGGAGGTGAGTGATCTCTAACCCCTCGCTATCGCTGCTCGCGATGTCGCCGGCACGCTTGTTTCCGCGGCGCAGGTGCCCATGACATTTCCGATCGGCTATCACAGTCTCCATCCGGACCCGAGCATGAATTTCCAGATGAACCGCTTCTACGGTTCGGTGGGCGAGCCGGACATGTTGGACGAGATGCGGATGGTGGCGCCGCGCATCGCGAGCTATGCCGACTGGAAGCGGGAGTTTGTGGTGCTTGCCGAGCGCGCTTCGCGACAAGGCCATGCCCTCAGAGCGGGGTTCTACTGGCGGTCAGCGGAATTCTTCATGCGCCCGGACGATCCGGACCGAAAGAGCGCGCGCGAAAAGTTTCTGGCTGCGGTGCGGTCGGTGTACGCACTGGAACTCGGCGAACGCCACGCCGTGCCCTATGCCGATGGGCGTGTCACGGGATTGCTGCCCGCGTACCGCTTCAAGCCGGCGCGTGTCAAATCCACGATTGTCTTCTTCGGCGGATTCGACAGCTATATCGAGGAGCTGACATCGATGTTCGTCTATCTTCGCGATGCTGGTTATGAGGTCATCGCATTCGACGGTCCGGGCCAGGGTGGCGCGCTCAATGAGTCAGGTCTGCCAATGACCGCGGATTGGCACAAGCCGGTGGCTGCGGTTCTGGATTATTTCGCGGCGGAGCGGGCAACGCTGGTCGGGCTGTCGCTCGGTGGTTGTCTGGTGATGCGTGCTGCGGCCGTGGAGCCGCGGATCGAACGCGTGGTCGCCTACGACATTTTCACGAATGGTCTTGATGTCACTTTGCGCCAGACCCCTGCGCTGCTGCGCGGATTGCTGATCATCCTGCTGAGACTCCGAGCAGCCAGTGTGGTGAACTGGATGCTCGCTCGGGTCGCCATGCGAAGTCCGGTCGTGCAATGGGGTCTACAGGAAGGCATGCACGTGACCGGCACCCATTCGGCGTTTGGATTCCTTCAGGCATTCAGGCAATTCGGGACGGCGGATGTCTCCGCGTCCATCACGCAGGATGTTCTGTTGCTGGCGGGAAGCGAGGACCACTACATCCCGATCGAACAGTGGTACGACCAGACACGAATGCTCCAACGCGCGCTCGATCACGGCACGGTTGTTCACGCGCGGCGAGAGTGCGCAGAACCACTGCCAGTCGGGCAATCAGGGTCTGGCACTGAAAACCATCGTCAATTGGCTCGACGGGATGCCGCCCGGCAATGCACCGCTCCAGTTTGCATATGTCAAAAGCATGAGGATCGCTCGCTAAATGGCTGACAAGGCCCCGGCAGGAAGTCAGGCGCCAGGCAAGGCGGGTTCGGTGCGCAACCTGATACGTCTGAGCGCTGTCTTGCGCGTACTGCTGCCGGAGTACCGCGCTTTGCGCCGCTATGTCGCGGGCAAGGAAAGTGACGCGGCGCCAATCCGCTGCGCCGCGCGCTTGGGGGCGCTCGGCCCCGCTTTCGTAAAGCTGGGCCAGATGCTGAGCACCCGCCCGGACGTGATGCCACAGGCCTACGTCGACGCACTCGCCAACCTGCAAGAGCATGGGCCGGAAGTTCCAAATGAGGTGGTTGAAGCGACCATCAGAGCAGAACTCGGCCAACCCGTCGAAGCACTGTTCGCCACCTTCGAACGCAAGCCGGGCGCCGCAGCGTCACTGGCGCAAGTGCATCGCGCGACGCTGCAAGACGGCACGGTCGTCGCCGTCAAGGTGCAGCGGCCCGATCTTGACCGGCTGGTGCGCCGCGACCTGGACGCGATGGAGGCCGGGCTCGAATGGCTGTATCGCCTGTTTCCACGGCGCATGCGGCGAACGAATCTGCGCGCGTTTCTGGCGGAGTTCAGGCGCTATACGCTCCACGAGCTGGACTTCGCGCAGGAAGGCCGCGTCGTCGACCGGTTTCGAGCCAATTTCGAAGGCCGCAACGACGTCAAGTTTCCAGCCGTCCACTGGAGCCATTCAAGCCAACGCGTGCTTACGATGGGCTGGGTGCAGGGGTTGCGTCTGCATGAAGCCGTCAAGGCGCTCGACGCCGAAGCGAAGCAGCGCCTTGTCACGCGCCTGGTCGACGTCATGCTGCAGATGTTTGTTTCCGATGGGCTGTTCCACGCCGACCTTCATCCGGGGAACATCTTCTTTCACGCCGATGGCAGCTTCACCCTGCTCGACTTCGGCATGGTCGGTGAGTTGACGCCGTGGCAGCGCGACCGATTCATCCTCTACTGGTTCGCGGTGGTCCAGCGACAGACCCGGCGCGCCTTTCACCATTTCAAGGCGCAGACGCAAATGTTGCCGGATGCAAACGAGGGCGCGTTCTTTGCACGCTTCGCCACGCTGGCCGAGAAGTTCTATACCTCGCGCCTGAGTGAGATGAGCTTCACCAAGGTCTATCTCGACATGATGATGGCGGGCTACGAGCACGGGTTTGTCTTTCCGAGCGAACTGATGCTGCATGCCAAGGCCCTGACGACGGCGGAAACGCTGATCTTCGTGCTGGCGCCCGAGGCCAGGTTCGAACAGCTTTCCCGACCCTTCATCGCGCGCGAATACGCTGCGCGCGCCGGGTCGCTCGACCTCCTCAAGCGGCGCTTCACTCAACTGGCTCCGGAGCTATTGCTCCTTGGAGAAGTGCTGCCGTCGGAGTCTCTGGACGAGACCTGGGACTGGGAGGCGACGGTCGGCGTCTTCGGCGAACTGCGAGATCAGCTTGAGAGCACGGTCCGGCGCGCGCTGGAAGATGGCGGATTTTGGCAGTCGCTGGTTGAGCACCATGCCGAGGTGGTATTGAAGGGCACGTCGGTTAGCGGGTCGGTCGCCGAAATCATGAAGCAGTCCTGGGACCGCTACTACGAACTCGAGCCTTCGGTCGCGATCCAGCCGACTCTGGGCGCGGTGTTCACCACCCATGCGGCCGCCTTGATCCTCGCGATGCACGAAACGCTGCTGCGACATGGAATCGCCGCGACCGAATCCCATCGGTTGATCTACGCCATCGGCTGGAGCGTCTATCGGCAGATGGCCGAGCCGCCATTGCTGATCGCCAGCGCGTTTACGCGCGACCCGCGCAAGCGCCTCAAGCTCGCGACGGATCTGTTTCGCAGCTTCCCGTTCGGCGCGCCGAGTTACGGATGGCGCGACGTCTCGAGCTCGGACGGTGCGATCGCCTTCGATTGCGTCAAATGCCCGGTCGCCGAGTTTTTCGCCAGCCAGGATGCTTCTGAACTTTGCGTTCAGACGTTTTGCAGGCTCGATTTCCCGCTGGCGGAGACCTGGGGCGGGCACTTGGAGCGAACCGGCACGATCGCGTCAGGGGCGCAGCGCTGTGACTTTCGCTGGTATGCGCGCCGGCCGACAGACTCGCGCACACCCGGAACGCTGGAGGGGAAGCAACCACCATGAGCGCGAAATCAGAGTCGATCAAGCAAGCAAGGGCAATGGCCGGTGATCGCGACCCGCTTCACCACCGCAGCGAAGTCGACGCCGACGCGGAGCGCCTCTTTGGGCAGCTGGACGACCATCGTCGATTGGCCGTGCCAGATGGAGAAACCCGCGTTGATAACGGCCGGCATGGCAGCCCCAAGAGCGTTCCCTTCGCTTTGGTGGTGACGAACGCGGTCACCGCTTAAGAAGGAATCCTCGTCACCGCAATGAAACAGAAGTGCGACGCGATCTTCATGGGATCGCGCGGACGCCGCGGCTTTTCAAGCTGATCAGGGGCAGCGTCACGCAGAGCATGCTTGCGGACACAAAGATAGGAAACCGGAAAACCGCTTTGCGCCATTGTCGTCTTCAAAGGCGGTGGCGCGGCTTGTCGTTGCCTGACACTTGTTCGATGGTTCGATGAGGATTACGCCGCAGCTTCACGCATGCGCCAAAGCGTGCCGTAACGCAACGTCGGCTCGGGTGGTGGGCGCCCTCGCGCACACCTTCCGGGTTGCTGTAGGCATTGCGCTTGGCGCAGCCGTCTGTGGCTGGCCTTCGCGGGCCGTAACGATCCGGCGAAATGAAAAGACCGGGAAGGCAGCTACCACCGAGACGCGGCTCGTTTCAAGGGCGGTTCGTGGCGCAACGATGTTCATCGGCCTGGAAGACTGCGGGTCCGGCCTCAATAAATCGGAATTTCGCCATTGATGAGCCGGCGCGTCAGTTCTTCAATGCCGTCCAGTTGCGCGCAGACCACGGCGCGAATCCGGACCCGCAACGCCGGGCTGGCCTCCGCCGATGTGGCGACATCAATGGCCGCGACCTGCGGTTGATCGAGCGGCTGGCCGATGGTCGATACGATCTTCACGCTCGCTTCGCGCACCTCGGGAATGTCCTCGCAGATGGCATGCGCCGTGAGGCGGGCGAGCACGCTGTAGAGCTTGCCGACATGCGAGACAGGGTTTTTCCCGGCCACGGCTTCGAGCGACATCGGCCGCCCCGGAGTAATCAGTCCATTGACCCGGTTGCCGCGCCCGACCTGGCCGTCGTCGCCCATCTCGGCGCTCAATCCGGTGACCGTGAGATGCAGGCCGGTTTCGTCGTGTTTGCTCGCATCGTCGAGCGCGTTCACGACAATCGAGCAGGATTGAGGCATGTCGCGGGAAAGGTGGGCGTGGATCGCCTGCTTGATCTCGAAATACTGCCGTGCGCTGCCGACATGACGATCGATCATGGCAATGGCGAGCGTGAAGATGAAGGCGGTGCCGGAGCGCAGCCCCATGATCTTGAAGTCGTCGCCCGCCGCCGGGAAC
>JANLQZ010000827.1:0-2459 GCA_031368125.1 Betaproteobacteria bacterium | reverse complement strand
TGTTACCACGTGTCCTCGGCCAAGGACGACATGGCGCGCCAATGGTTCGTCGGCCCGGAACTGCTGCAGCGTTGCCCGCAATTGCTCGCGGTGTCGACCTACGGCGCGGGCTACGACACGGTTGACGTGGCCGCGTGCACCCAGGCCGGCGTCTGCGTCGTGAACCAGGCCGGCAGCAACGCCGCCGCAGTCGCCGAACACACGGTCGGGCTGATGCTCGGGTTGTCCAAGCGCATCAGCGAATCGGATCGCCGGCTGCGCCGTGGCGAGCGTTTCACGCGCCAGGACGCGATCGGCTCCGACCTCGACGGGCGCACGCTGGGCCTGGTCGGTATCGGCCACGCCGGCGGGCGCACCGCCGTGCTGGGCCGCGCCTTCGGCATGGCCGTGCTGGCCTGCGACCCGCTGCTCGAGCCGCAGGAAATCGTGCGCCGCGGCGCCGAGCCGGTGGCGCTGGCCGAACTGCTGCAGCGTTCGGACGTGGTGTCGCTGCACTGTCCCCTGAACGAGGCCACGGCCGGCCTGTTCGGCGCCGCGGCCTTTGCCGCCATGAAGCCGGGCGCGTTGTTCATCACCACCGCGCGCGGCGGCATCCACGACGAGGCCGCCTTGTTCCAGGCCATTGCCTCGGGCCACCTCGGCGGCGCCGGCCTCGACGTGTGGGCGACCGAGCCACCGGCCGCCGACCACCCGCTGCTCGGCCTGGACAACGTGCTGGCGACCATGCACACGGCCGGCGTGACATACGGCTCGCGACGCCAGATGGCATCCATGGCCGCCAACCAGATCATCGCGCTGGCCTGCGGCGCGCGCCCGCCGCGGCTGGTCAATGCCGAGGTGTGGCCAGCTTATTGCCGGCGCTTCGAGAGCAGCTTCGGCCGCGCCCCCGAGGGCCCGTGATGGGAACACGGACATTCGTGCTGGTGCACGGCGGCTTCCATGGCGGGTGGTGCTGGGGCGTGGTGGCGCGGCGCCTGCGCGGCGGCGGCCACACCGTCTACACGCCCACGCAGACCGGCTGCGGCGAGCGCTCGCACCTGCTGTCGAAGTCGATCACGCTCGATACCTTTGTGGACGACATCGCCAATGTGCTGCGATGGGAAGACCTGCGCGACGTGGTGCTGGTGGGCCACAGCTTCGGTGGCAATACGATCTCGGGCGTGGCCGACCGCATGCCCGAGCGGATCCGGCAACTGGTCTACCTGGACGCGATCATGCTCGAGAACGGTCAGACCATGTTCGGACAACTCGGCCCCGAAGTGGCACACGCCCGCACGCAGGCGGCGCAGGCCAGTGGCGGCCTGGCCATCGCACCGCCGCCGCCGGAGGCCTTCGGTATTCGCGACCAGGCGCAGGCAAGGTTCGTGCAGGCGCACCTGACCAGCCACCCGCTGGGCACTTACACATCCCCTTTGAAACTCGCCCACCGCGTCGGCAACGGCCTGGCGGCGGTCTATGTGCAGTGCACCGACCCGGTCTTCGCCGGGCTGCAGGCGTCGCGTGACTGGGTCCGGTCCAACGGCATGAAGACGGTCGACATTGCAACCGGCCACGACGCGATGGTCACCGCGCCGGAGTTGCTGTGCGACCTGCTGCTGGCACTGGCCGGGTGACGCCAACGGCGCGCGAAGAACAGGGCGCGCTCGCAATCCGAAGGCACGGCGCAACATGGCCGCCGCCGGCCCCAAGGCATTCAGCCGCAGCAGCTGCCTCGCGCTCGACTTTGCTGGACCGGCGGGCACGGCGTGCTGCCGTACGAACAAAACACGCAGCAGTCGCCCGGCAGCGGCTTGAGCACCGCGTGGCAGCGCTGGCATTCAAAAAACCACTGGCAGGCATCGGTCGGCATGGTTTCAAAACTGGAACAGCCGCACTGCGGGCAGGTCAGAGTGGATTCGAGCGCCTCCATGTTCATTTCACGCTCCCCAGCACCGTCGAGGGATAACCCGCATTTTTGGTAGATTGGATCAACGCCCCACATTCGTCCTGGCGTCGTCGAACACGACCACGGCCTCCCGCTGGTCGAAATTCACGCTGACCTGGCTGACACCTGGCACCTGGGTCAACGCCTTCTTGACGGTGATCGGGCAGACCGGGCAGTCCATCGACGGCACCGCCAACGTGACCGTCCGGATGGTGGCGCTGACCGGAATCGCCAGCACAGTGATGGTGATGGCGACCAACAGTTTTTTCATGGCGACCGGCTTTCAATAGAACCAGGCGGCGATAAATGGAAACACGAACACGACCAGCAACAGCACACAGACCCCGACGAAAAGCAGTTGGTGGGCGCGTTTCATGCCCGGCAGGGCACACACTTCACCCGGCGCGCAATGGGTGGCAGGACGCCAGATGCGCTTCCAGGCAAAAAACAACGCCACCAGCGCCGCGCCAATGAAAATCGGCTGATAAGGTGCGAGCACTGTCAACTTGCTTACCCATGCACCGGAGAATCCCAG
>JANLQZ010000822.1:0-3219 GCA_031368125.1 Betaproteobacteria bacterium | reverse complement strand
GAGGCAGAGCAACTGATTGCCCGAGCGGAGGAACTAGCGACCGACCGGCGTGCGACTGCTGATGGCGCCCAATTGCTGACGAAGCAACTGGAAGGCGTATTGGGCGGCACCGACCCGTTCTGGCCGCGTTGGCGCATCGCTGGCGCCAAGCGCGGATGGTGGCCACTGCCGAAGCCATTTCAGACTGGCGAATCAGTCCAGGCGGACGCGGAGGATGCCGCGCCATGATTTCAGTCAGTCCTGTTGGCCTGCCGCCTGGCTTCGCCATGAAGGTGGTCAGGCCCGCAAAAGCGTGGGTTGCGCGGAAAGGTTGGACCTGGACTGCACCGCCGCCGGTCGGAAAAGCACACGAACTTCCCGACCACTGGACCAAGGTACTGGGTGACTTGCACGACGGATATGGCGGGGCATGCGCATACCTCAGCGTCTACACGCACCGGTCGCTGGATTCGACTTCGGTCGATCACTTTGAACCCAAGTCAAAGGCGCCTATCACTCGGGCGTATGACTGGTCCAACTACCGGCTGGCCAGCCGACCGATGAACACCAACAAAGGTGAGCATCTGGATGTGTTGGATCCGTTCTCATTGCCGCCGGGCCTGTTCGATCTCAACCTTGTCAGTGGCCGCGTTCGAATCAGCGACGCCGTAGCGCCAGTTGGATCAGCTTTGCGGACGCAGGCTATTGCTACGCTGAAGCGGCTTAAGCTGAACGATGGCGAGTATCTAGACCTGCGTCTTCGCTACATCGACGAGTACCTGCAGAACCGACAGCTTCCGGCCCCAGACGCCGTGCCAGCAGCCCGAAACCAGTTGCTGTTGCAGTCGTCGTTCATTTACAGCGAGGTCATGCGCCAAGGCTGGTGAATCTGACCAGCCTTAGCCAGTCTTGACCGGCCATTCACCGTCACCTGGTGAACGACTCCATTTTGCTGGATGCGGGTGCCCCGCCCGTCGATTTCATAGCCGCATTGCCGACCGCCAGCCTGTGCCCTCAACGACTGTTATGGAGAAGGCAGATCGAATGGTCGTACGACCGGACCCCGTCTCTTCCAGTCATCCGCCAAATCATGGAAACCCGCGCCGGTTTCGTCGCGCTGGTTTTCGCTGGAAAAACTGCGTAATGCAACCCCGACCCCGCCGGAACCAGCACGGCGGCCAATGCCCCCGCCGCCATCAACCTTTCGGAAAATCGGTCGCCACCCCGGTGTCGCGCCAGGCCTCGATCTCGGCCAGCGTGGCCTGCAGTTTGCGCACCACGGTCAACACGCCGAACGCGCCCAGAACAAGGTGGCGAGGCGGGTGGTCGATCTCGGTGATACGTACCATGGCCTCGGCCGCGCGCAGCGGGTCGCCGGGCTGGCTGCCACTGCCGTCGACGGTGCCCTTGAGCCGCGCGCCTGCTGTGGCGGCGTAGTCGGCGATCCGGTTCGGCGTCTGGCGCAGTGAGCGCCCCGCAAAGTCGGTGCGGAACGGCCCCGGCTCGATGCAGGTCACGTTGATCCCGAGCGGCGTGCATTCGGCCGCCAGCGCGTCCGACCAGCCTTCGACCGCATGTTTGCTGGCCGCGTAATAACCCGAGCCCGGCAGCCCGATCAGGCCGGCCACCGAACCGATGTTCAGGATATGGCCGCGCCGCTGCGCCCGCATGTGCGGCAACACGGCCCGGGTCATCGCGAAGAGGCCGAACACATTGGCATCGAACATGGCGCGGATCTGCGCGTCCTCGCCCTCCTCGACCGCCGCCTGGTACCCGTAACCGGCGTTGTTGACGAGTACGTCGATGCGGCCGAAGCGCGCCAGCGCCGCCGCCACGGCGGCAGCGACCTGCGCCGCGTCGGTGACGTCCAGGTCGAGCGCCAGTGCGCGCGCCTCGCAGCCGCGCACGAGGTCGGCCACACGCGACTTGTCGCGCGCCGTGACCACCGCGCACCAGCCGCGGCCGAGCACGGCCTGCGCCAGTGCCTGACCGAATCCCGATGAGCAGCCGGTGATGAACCAGACTGGTGTACTGCCGGTTGCCGCAGCCTCGCTGCCGTGTGCCGTGCTCATTGCAGCGCCGAGAACTTGGTCGGGCTCAGCATCGTGTTGGCGACATTGCCGACGATGATGCCGTCTTTTTCGGATTCGGCCCAGGCCTCGCGCCACTCGGGGTCGGCCTGGAACAGCGCCCACTTGCGCTGCTGTTCCTCGAGCGACTCCCAGACCAGCATGTACACCAGTTCCAGATGCGAGGGGCCGATCAGCGTGGTCCAGAAACCGAGCTGCCGGATGCCCATGCGCTCCCAGATCTTCAGTGTCCTGGTCTCGAAACGCTTCAGCAGGGCCGGCATGCGGCCGGGAAGGGCGCGGTAGACGCGAAGTTCATAAATCATGTTTTTCTCCTGGGTTGACAACCAATTCAGCGCGCCGTGTAGCCGCCATCGATCACGAGTTCGGAGCCGGTGACGAAGCGCGATTCGTCGCTGGCAAGGTACAACACGCCGTAGGCGATGTCTTGCGGCTGGCCGAGGTGGCCCACCGGTTGCAGCGCGTTGTACAGCCGGCTGGCTTCGGCGGCGTCGGCGAAGCGGGCCATGGCCTTGCGCAGCAGCGGCGTGTCGATGAAGCCCGGGTGCACGCTGTTGACGCGCACCGCCAGCCGCTGCTCGGCACAGGAAATCGCGACCGATTTGCTGTACAGCCGCACACCACCCTTGGATGCGTTGTAGGCCGCGATGTCGGCCATGCCGACCAGCCCCATGATGGACGAGATGTTGATGATCGAGCCGTTGACCGGGTCGCTGTCGCGCATCAGGCCAAGCGCGTGTTTGGTGCCCAGGAACACGCCGTCGAGGTTGACCGCCATCAGCGCGCGCCAGTCCGCCAGCGTGGTGTCGGTAGGGAACGAGCGTGCGATGTTGGTGCCGGCGCAGTTGACGGCGATGTTCAATCGCCCCAGGCGCCTCTTCACCAGCGCCATCGCGCCGACCCAGTCCGGCTCGTTCGCCACGTCGAGATGCACATACAGGCCGCTGCCCCCGGCGGCCTTGATCTCGCGCAGCAGGCGCTTGCCCGGCGCATCGTTCACGTCCGCCAGCACCACCGTGGCGCCCTCGGCCGCGAGCAGCCGCGCGATCGCTTCGCCCAGGCCGCTGGCGGCCCCGGTGACCAGCGCGATTTTTCCTGCAACACGTTCCATCTGCCTGCCTCCGTCCGGTTAACGAACACGCTTGCGCGG
>JANLQZ010000789.1:0-2339 GCA_031368125.1 Betaproteobacteria bacterium | reverse complement strand
GGGTGTGCGTTTGTCCGGCCTGGCCGCCAATGCTTGAAAGATGGCCACCAAGATGCCGAGGGCACGCAGGGTGCCGTCGGACATGGACGAAGCAAGGAATCGCCAGGGGTGTTCCTGCCCCTTGATCAGTTGCCGAAACTCGATGGTTTCCTGTGAGCCCAGGGTCTTGGGTTCGACCGATGCCACCCCCGGCACTATGCGGGACAGATAAGTGCTTATGCGTTCGCGCAACGTCGGGTCGAATTGCTGCAAGACACTGGCGGCGTTGTCACCGTCGCGGCGCAAAAGATCGCCCGGGTCGGGCTTTTGCATCAGGGCGATCTGCCTCGGGTTCAGGTTGTAGACCTCGATTCCGGATAGGGCGTCGAACACCGCACGGAATTCCGGCAGCCCCGATGCCGCGACCAGCAGCAGACGATCTGGAAGGCTGGCCGGCATCTGCGGCACCGATGAATCGACTACCTTGCCGGACCTGACGTGGTAGTGATGAACGCGATCAAGCTCAACGCCGGACTTGATGCTGCATTCTTCCTGCTGCACGTCGTAACCGCCAGAGGGTTTGGCCCCGACCCGAAAACTGTAGTGGCCTGCGCTGCCGTCCGGCAAGACAAAATCCAGCCGCAACGCAAAATGGTTCGGGTGCCCGCCGGAGCGGCGGCGAACCTCCTTGATCGTGCCCCGATCGCGCAGCGCATGGTCCAGAGAGGTTCTCAAGGAGTCGGCGACAAAACGCAAGGCATCGAGAAAATTGCTCTTGCCGGCGCCATTGGGGCCAACCAGGAACATAAGTGATTGCAGGTCGACCTGACATGCCGCAATGCTCTTGTAATTGCGGATCGTTACCCGGCGAATGAATGGGGTCAGCATAGGGGACTCGGTCTCAACCACCCAACAAGCTGGCAAGTCCCGCGCGCACAAGCGCCACGTCGGCCGGGGCAAGCTTCCCGATTTCCCCCCTTATCAAACGATGGTCCAGCGTGAAAACTTTGAAGCGCACCACCGACGGGGCGGGCAAACCGGCGGCGGCCAGGTCGGTAAGTATGCAGTCAAGAGGCCAGGGCGCATTCGACTGCGAGGTAATCATGGCCATGACCGAATGACCGGCCGGGGTGTTGAAGGCAAGTGGATCAGAAAGCACTACCGCGGGGCGATTCTTGGTGGAATTGCGATCGGTAAACGGAAAAGGCACGCGCACGACCGCATAACGGTCAAAGCCCACGGTAAGCCTCTTCGTCGGCGGCACCCGCCCATTCGGTCAACGTGCCTTCGACGGCGCGCAGGTACTCCAGGTCCATCGGCTGAACCCGGCGCACGGTCGCTGTGCCGTTGGCGTCGACTTCCCAGGCGATCAGATCGCCTGGCGTGACCTTGAGCGCAGCGCGAATATCCTGCGGAATCGTGGTTTGGCCTTTGGCCGTGATCTTGGCAACAGCAAGCATTCTTGTCCCCCTGTAAGGAACTCCTTACGTTCTTACTTTACTGCAGTTCGTCCATGCAGTCCATCTTGAAACGCGGTCTTACCCTGGCGCCCCGGCCCGCGCAAGCAGCTCCGCAAAGTCGTAATTCACGCTGGTCACGCCGAAGTCCGGCTCGCGCTGGAACGGCGCACGCAGGTAGTGGGCGCGGTGCGTGTCTTCACCGGCAAATTCGACGATGGCCAGGATGAAGTCGTCCGGCTTGTTCAGCGAGTACAGGATTTCATTGCGCGTGACGGTGATGGTCGGCGCGCCGGATACACGGCCTTTGACCTCGATGAAACGCAGCTTGCCGGTGCCAGGGACACGGCTCTCGATGTCGTAGCCCAGTTTCTCGAATTCGCGGTCGGTGGGGTCAAAGCCCAGGCCGCGCTCGATGTCCATAACAATGCCGCGGGCACGGGCGGCGCTGATCTGGGTATCCACCGGGTTTGTCGGCTGGCCGGGTGGCACCGGAGCCGTCGCAGACATGGCATCGATCAGGCCCATGGGCACCACCAGCATGCCACCCAGCACGACGGGTGGCAGGGGCGATATCCGGGCCTCCAGTTTCAGATCTTCCAACCGCTTTTGCAGGCGACCCTGAAGCAGGTCCGCGCGTTTGCGCGCCTCGCCGGAGTTGAGCCGCGCGTTGGGTTTACCAGCCTGCTCCTGCAACTTGAGTTCTTCGGCGCGGTGGTCCCAGTAGGTAATCTCCTTGGTGAGTCGGTCCTTCACCGCTGCTTCGGTCTTGGTGATGAGTTTTAGTTTGCGGTCACGTACCTCGGCAAGGTGCTCGGGCACCACATGGGCAACGGCGTACCCCTGTGCCTGGTGTTCCAGTTCGCGGTTGATCCACTGGCATTCGGGCCGGTCGAGGATGGC
>JANLQZ010000750.1:0-6250 GCA_031368125.1 Betaproteobacteria bacterium | reverse complement strand
AGATTCAGGATCACCCCGACCACCGCCGCGGTGATGGCCGTCAGCGGCGCCGTGAACTTGAGATTGCCGTGGGTGGTCTCGATCAGCGGACCACCGGCCAGGATGAAAATGAACGACGGCAGGAAGGTGAAGAACGTGACCACCGTGGCCGCCAGCGCGCCACCTAGAAACAGGGCGTCCGGGCCCAGCACCTGGCGCGTCCAGCCACCCACGAAACCGACGAAGGCCACCACCATGATCAACGGTCCGGGCGTGGTTTCGCCCAGCGCCAGGCCGTCGATCATCTGCACCGCCGACAGCCAGTGCTGCTGTTCGACCGCGCCCTGGTAGACATACGGCAGCACCGCATAGGCGCCGCCGAAGGTCAGCAGCGCAGCCTTGGTGAAGAACCAGCCCATTTGCGCCAGCGTGCCGTTCCAGCCCCAGGCGGCGGCCATCGCGCCGCTGGCCAAAACCCACAGCAGCAGGCCCACCAGCACGATCTTGAGCAGGTGGCTGCGCGAAAAAATGGCGTGGCGCGGCGTCGGCGTGTCGTCGTCGATCAGCGCCGGGCCGTAATCCGTCTTCGCGCCGCCGTGCCCGCCCCCGGGCGCGAACAGTGCGGGTTGGTACCGCCCTCCCAGGGTGCCGATCAGCGCCGCCGCCAGCACGATCGCCGGAAACGGCAACTGCAGTGCGAAGATGGCGATAAAAGCCAGCGCCGCGATGCCCCACATCCAGCGGTTCTTCAGGGCGCGCGAGCCGATGCGGTGCGCCGCGTGCAGCACCAGCGCGGTCACAGCCGGCTTGATGCCGTAAAAGATGCCGGCCACCAGCGGCAGCTGGCCGAACGCCATGTAGATCCACGACAACGCCACCAGTATGAACAACGACGGCAACACAAACAGTGCGCCAGCCACGATGCCGCCCCAGGTGCGGTGCAGCAGCCAGCCGATGTAGATCGCCAGCTGTTGCGCTTCCGGGCCGGGCAACACCATGCAGTAGTTCAGGGCGTGCAGGAAACGCTGTTCGCTGATCCAGCGTTTTTGCTCCACCAGTTCGCTGTGCATGATCGCGATCTGGCCGGCCGGACCGCCAAAACTGATGAAACCGAGCTTGAGCCAGAAGCGGAACGCCTCTGCAAATCCCACCGGCGCCGGCCGGGTGCCTGGCTTCTGTTGGGTCTGCGTCATCTCGTGCTCTCGGTCGTCGCGCCGGGCAACGCATACAGCGCGTCGAACACGCCGGCCGCCGCCTGCACCAGCGCATCGTCGCCGGGGTGCAGTTCACGCAGGCCGGCGAGCACCGCTTCCAGCCCGGCCGCCTGCGGCGCCGGGATTCCGCCGGCGTCGAGGTAATGCACGACTGCGGCGATGGACTGCAGCCGGGCGTCGTGGTCGAGCGAAAAACTGGCGATCAGCACTTCAAACGTGACGCGATTGCCCACGTGCGTGAAACGCGCACCGTCGAAATCGAAGCCGACCGCGCCACGCGGTTGGCGCGGCGGGTCGCCGAGCCAGACAAAACCTGCTTTCCGGTCGATGAAGCGGCGGATCAGCCAGGCGCAGGCCAGCCGGTCCACCCACGGTCGCGCGCGCGTGGCCCAACGCCGGCCCTGGAAAGCGGCCGGGTCCAGGCGCGCCACTTCGCCCGCCACCGCCTGCGGTTCACCGCGCGAAAACCGCAGGTCGAGCGCACGTTGCAGCAGCGCCAGCTCGGACTGCGCCTGCTCGGCCGCCGGGCCCGGGTAATAGTCGATCCGCTGCACGGCCTGCAGGGCGTCGGCCACAGCACGGGCGCGCCGACGCGCTTCGGTTTCTCCAAGTCCATCGAGTTCCGCCTGCAGTGAGCGCACGCTCTGTTGCCACACGCTCAAGGCGTCGCTGCGGTCGAATTGCGCCAGCAACTCGAGCCGCTGGACCTCGTCGCGCGGCGACAACGCCAGCACCGACGCCGTGCCGCCGTGCTGGCGCACTTCCGCCGCGAGTTCCTCCAGCGCCGGGGCCTGCGCCAGCGGCAGCAGATAGGCGCCGTCGCGCAAGGCGACACAACCGAGCGCCTTGAGCGAGCGCCAGACACGCAGGCGCACGGCGCTGGGTTGCGACGGCAGGGTAACGATCAGTATGGCGAACACTTGAAGTAATTGATACTTTATTTGAAATAATTATTACATACATTTTTTGTCGACACAAGGCCTCCGTCGCGCCGCATTTCAATCTGCGCTCAAATATTGCTCACGCGGCTTCGTGCGGCGATGGTCTACAGTCGACAGTCGATTCCTGTCCACCCAAACCAGCATGAACGCCCCCACCTCGCACGACGCAACCGACCTGCACCAGCGCGCCGAACGCCAGGCCGCCGTGGTGCAGGCGCTGCAGCGGGTGTTGCCCGCCCATGCCCTGTTGTGGAACCGGGAGGACACGACGCCCTATGAATGCGACGGCCTGACCGCCTACCGCCAGCGGCCACTGGTGGTCGCGCTGCCTGAAACCGAAGCCCAGGTGCAGGCGCTGCTTCGGACCTGCCACGCGCTCGATGTGCCGGTGGTGGCGCGCGGCGCCGGCACCGGCCTCTCGGGCGGCGCGATGCCGCACCAGCTCGGCGTCACGCTGAGCCTGGCCAAATTCAACCGGATCCTGAAGCTCGACGCCGTCAGCCGCACGGCCCAGGTCCAGTGTGGTGTACGCAACCTGGCCATCAGCGAAGCCGCGGCACCGCTGGGCCTGTATTACGCACCCGATCCGTCGAGCCAGATCGCCTGCACCATCGGCGGCAACGTGGCGGAAAACTCGGGCGGCGTGCACTGCCTCAAATACGGCCTGACCCTGCACAACGTGCTCCAGGTCAAGGGTTTCACGATCGAAGGCGAAGCGGTCGAGTTCGGATCGCAGGCGCTCGACGCGCCGGGACTCGACCTGCTCTCGGTCGTGATCGGTTCCGAAGGCATGCTGGCGGTCACGACCGAGGTCACGGTCAAGCTGGTACCCAAGCCGCAACTGGCGCGCTGCATCATGGCCAGCTTCGACGACATCCGCAAAGCCGGCGACGCCGTGGCCGCCGTGATTGCGGCCGGCATCATTCCGGCCGGGTTGGAGATGATGGACAAACCGATGACCGCGGCCGTGGAAGACTATGTGCATGCCGGTTACGACCTGAGCGCCGAGGCGATCCTGCTGTGCGAAAGCGACGGCACGGTGGACGAGGTGGAAGAAGAATGCGGCCGCATGCGTGAGGTGCTGACGCGCCATGGCGCCAAGGCGATCGCCGTGAGCCGGGACGAGGACGAGCGGCTGAGGTTCTGGAGCGGGCGCAAGAACGCGTTCCCGGCCAGCGGGCGCATCAGCCCGGACTACATGTGCATGGACTCCACGATTCCGCGCAAACGGCTGGCCGACATCCTGCTGGCGATCCAGCAGATGGAGAAGAAGTACCGGTTGCGTTGTGCCAACGTGTTCCATGCCGGCGACGGCAACCTGCACCCGCTGATCCTGTTCGACGCCAACGACCCCGACCAGTTGCACCGCTGCGAACTGTTTGGCGCCGACATCCTGGAGACGAGCGTGGCGATGGGCGGCACCGTGACCGGGGAACACGGCGTGGGCGTGGAGAAACTCAACTCGATGTGTGTGCAGTTCAGCGCCGCCGAAATCGCCCAGATGCTGGCGGTCAAGCGCGCCTTCGACCCCAAGGGCCTGCTCAACCCGGGCAAGGTCATCCCCACATTGGTGCGGTGCGCCGAATACGGCAAGGAACTCGTGCGTGGTGGCAAGCCGGCCAACCCGGCGTTTGCCAGCCTGCCGCGGTTTTGACGGCGCCAGAAAATAGTTCGCGCAATGTGCCGCAACGCACAGAGCCGCGGCGGCCTGGTGCGTATCTTCAGGAAGCATGGACATCACCACCGCCCACAACGCCAATACGCGGCCAAAGACCTACTCCGGCATTAGCAAACGCAGTTGTCCGGATTGCACGGCGCGGCTGGTCCGGATCGCGCGCCGCCCGGTTGATCGCCTGCAAAGCCTGTTCGTACCGGTCAAGCGTTACCGCTGCCGGACCTTCATGTGTGGCTGGGAAGGCAACCTCCCCTGGAGCGCCGGCACCAACACCGTTGCCAGCGGCGCCGGGGATGATGGAAACGCCCGCCGCGAATCCGGATTCGACCGAACGCCGTTGTTCATCGCCGTCAGTTTCGCGCTCATCGCGAGCGCCATCGTGCTGGTCTTTCTGCTCGCGGCGACCGGGGCCGAAGCCGCCAGCCGGACCACCGGGGCCGATCCATCCGGGACCAGGCCGGCCGTGTTTGCCGGCACCGCACAACCAGGGGCTGCGCGTGAACCGCCAACCGAGGCCGGCTTCTGGCCGCCCCAGGTTGCGGCGGCCGCCATGCAATAAGCCAGCGCCGGTGTCAGCCAAAAATCGGAGCTTTGCTCCGACACCGGATTGGCGCGCCACCCGTTGTCTGTTAACGCACAGACAAAGCGGCCGTTCAAGCCTATGATTAAAATTGGAGCTATTGCCGTCTTCCGACCGCAATTTGCAATGCAAGGAGTTTGATATGAACCCCCATGCCAGTTTGCATATGCCCAAACATGCGGATTATGTCAACACATGCGACCGCAAATGCCCGGTGTGCGCCGCCAGCCTGATCCGCACGCCACGGCGCCATGTGGATCGCGTCTGGAGCATCTTCGTGCCCGTATTGCGGTTCCGCTGCCAGAGTTTCGCCTGCCAATGGCAAGGCAACCTGCCGCGCGACATCGGCACCGGCGGCGACGCCGCTCATTCCAGCGGCAGCGGCCGGGGCGTCAAGCGCCGTCCGCGCAGAATTCCCAGGCAATTCAAGGTGCAGATGGTGCTCGCCGTGGGTGGTGCAGTGCTGGTATTTGTGGCTGCCTACACCGAACCCACCGCCTTGCGCGCGGCGCTGGACTTCGGTTCATCCGACCCTGGGTGGGTCGCAACGTCGGGCCGGCAAGCCGTGCCGGACACACAGGTCATGTCCCGGACGACTGCGGATGCCAGCCTGCCTTGACGGCAGGCAACCGGGCCAACACATCGATCGGCCGGCTACTGGCCGCGGCAACTGCGCCCGGGTGGACCCGGGGCAGCAGCCGCACAACCGAAACACCAGCCTTATTTCGGCTTCGTGACTTCGTGTCCAATGACGCCGCCTACCGCCGCACCAACTCCGGTGCACGCAAGGCCGCCACACAACACGTTGCCGGCAACACCACCGATGACGGCACCGGTCGCGGTGCCCTTTTCCTGGTTGGTCATGCCGGCGCAGCCGCCGAGTGCCAGCAACGACACCAGCAGGACAGCAGAAAGGCTTTTGAGTTGGTACATGGTAGATCTCTCCAAATGAAGTAAAAAAACAAGACGTGCAGTGCGTTGGGCACCCGACACGGGCGAAATACCAGTGTTCACCCTTGTTCCACACAGTTCTGTGCGTCTGCGTACACAGTCTGCAGTATTTGGCCTTTGACAATCGGGCCGTATTGCGCGCCAGCGTGCGCTGGCGTACAGACACCCGGCGAAATGGCGGCCACCATCTGCACTGTTTTGCGTCGGGCATCGGTTCCGATCTCCGGGTCAAGGCCTTGTCCGCCTGTGCCCGGCCCGACAAGGCTGTTCCGACCTGGACCGTTGTCCAACAACTGCCCGGAAATCCGCCATGCCACCGAAGGAAATGAACCACTCCCCTGGCGCAGTTGCCATCGCGCCCGACCGCGCCGCACCGGCCTCGCCCCCGCATAGGCGCCGGCCATGAATGCGAGCTTCAAGGCGATGCCCTGGCTTGCCGCAGGCTCGGTGCTGGTTGCGCTGGGCGTGGCGGCATCGTTTCTGTCATTCAACCGCCTCGAGGACGCGGTTGCCGCGCGCCGGCACTCCTACGACGTGATCGGCGTCGCCGACAACCTTCTTTCCACTTTGAAAGACGCGGAAACCGGGGAGCGCGGTTATCTGCTGACCGGTGACACGGCTTTCCTCGAACCCTATCTGTCGGCCAGCGAACGCATCGACGCGGTCTTGAAGGACCTGCGTCGACGGACCGACATCGGCGCGGCCCAGAAGCACCTGGACGCTGTGGCTCCCTTGATCGAGGCAAAGATGGGGGAGCTGTCGAGTGCGGTCGCGCTGCGCCGCAACAACGACGTGGCAGCAGCCACGGCACTGGTCGCCGGTGGGCAGGGCAAGCGGCTGATGGACGCCATCCGCGCCGAGATGCGTGCCTTCGACCAGATCGAGGGCGCCGCGCTGGCACAAAGGGAAG
>JANLQZ010000803.1:0-4067 GCA_031368125.1 Betaproteobacteria bacterium | reverse complement strand
ACAACCGATCCAGCACGTAGTCGGCGTTGGCTACGCAGTCGACCTCTGCAATGTAGTCGTAGATCGACTCCAGGTCCCGTTCGGCACCCTCGGTCAGCAGCACCTCGTAACGTTCGCCCGGCACTATTGCGCAGCCCGTTTTGGCCGCGCCAGGACCATATCCGTCTTCACGAAGGCCGCCTTCTTGCGCGCAATCGTGCCACCACGTCGGCAATAGGTTTGACTTTGCCGGCTTCGATTTCCCGGTCGCCCAATGCGAGGATTTTCAGCAGGGCCAGCGTTTCCTGTGTCTCCTCATAGGAGGCCACGTCCTGGAGCACCGCCTTGGCTTCGCCATTTTGCGTGATGACGAGCGGCTCACGCCGGGCGGCCAATTCCAGCAACACCTCCGCTGCGTTGGCCTTGAGGTAGCTGATCGGTCTGACTTGGGACGAATAACGCATGGCGATAACTCATTGGACAAGGAAGACTGAATATAGTCTTTTTATGGTCGCTTGAGAATGCACCGCGGTGTCATCGCGCAAGCCGATGGCGGAGCCGGGTTGCCGAATCGCCACCGGCAACTTCCGGCCCGAGCCGGATGCAGAAAATCAGCCCTCCAGCCAGGTCGCCAATACATGCGGATTCGCCGGCTGCTTGTCACCGACGGCGATCATGCGTGTCAACTGGCTGGCCGCCATCTCTGCACCGGCTTCGTCGGCGGCATGCACCAGGACCAACCGGTCCCCGGCCTCGACGCGTGCGCCCAGCCCGACCACCTCGCTGAGCCCGACGCGGTGGTCGATGGTGTCGCTGGCCTTGCGCCGGCCGCCGCCGAGTTCGATCACCAGCAGCCCGATGTCGCGCGTGGCTATTGCTTGCACCCATCCGCTGTGGGCCGCCAGGACGGCACGCCGAACCGGCGCCACCGGCAGGTAGTCGGCGGCACGTTCGACGAAATCCGCCGGGCCGCCCAGGGCCGCGAC
This sequence comes from Betaproteobacteria bacterium, assembly GCA_031368125.1. Lineage (GTDB taxonomy): Bacteria > Pseudomonadota > Gammaproteobacteria > Burkholderiales > Burkholderiaceae_C > CAISIP01. The sequence goes on along the minus strand of JANLQZ010000803.1, from coordinate 3,102 downwards.
CATGCGCGCAAAACGCGCGAGCGCCGTGCCATCGGCGAGCGAACGGTCGACTCGCAGCAGCGCCTGCACCCGGTCCGGCGCCAGCTTGCCGAGCACCAGCATTTCGGCCGCCAGCAGCCGCGTGACCTCCAGCAGGCGCGGCTCGCGCCGCACACCGCGCAGGAAATCGAGCGCCTCCTGCACCTCGATCGCGTTGCCGCAGCTGTGGCCGAGCACCTGGTTCATGTCGGTGATCAGGGCGCGCGTGGACAACCCGGCGCCATTGGCCACCGACACCAGCGACTGCGCGAGTTGCTGCGCCATGGCCGGTGTGTCGGCAAAGGCGCCGTTGCCGACCTTCACGTCGAGCACCAGCCCCTGCAGTCCGGCGGCGAGTTTCTTGGACAGGATGCTGGCCGTGATCAGCGGGACCGACTCGACCGTGGCCGTCACGTCACGGATCGCGTACAGCCGCCGGTCGGCCGGCGCCAGCTCCGCCGTCTGCCCGATGATGGCGCAACCCGCGCCCTGCAGCGCGCCGCGCAGCCGATCGACGCCGGGTGCCGTCTGGTAACCGGGGATGCTGTCCATCTTGTCGAGCGTGCCACCGGTGTGGCCGAGGCCGCGCCCGGAGATCATCGGAACGTAACCTCCGCAGGCGGCAACGATCGGCGCCAGCATCAGGCTGACCTTGTCGCCCACGCCACCGGTGGAATGTTTGTCGAGCACCGGGCCGTCGAGGCGCGCGCTGCTCCAGTCCAGCCGTTGGCCCGATGCGGTCATGGCTTGTGTCAGGGCGATCGTTTCCGGCGTCGTCAGGCCGTTGAGGAAGATTGCCATCGCCAGCGCGGCCACCTGCCCTTCGCTCCAGCTGCCGTCCACCAGGCCCGACACGAAGGCGTCGATCTGCTGGCGGTCGAGTGTGCCGCCGTCGCGTTTGCGTCGGATGATTTCCTGCGCCAGCATGACCGCGTGCACGCTCTCAGTAACTGCCAGCTGTCGGTGGCGCGGCACCAGCACCAGCACCAGCACCAGCACCGCCCCCGCCGCCGCCACTGCCACCTTCACCGCCCAGCACGACCTCGATGTCGTCGAGCAGGCTGCTGGCGCCGATACGCAACCGCGCCGGCCCCACGGCCAGCGGGCCCAGGATTTCAGCTACCAGCGAGAAGTAAGTGGCGGCCTCTTTCACGGTGCGGATACCTCCCGAGGCCTTGAACCCGGCCCGCGCCGCTGCCCCCGGATCGGCGGCGATTGCCTGCAGCATGGCACGTGCCGCAGCCACGGTTGCGCTCACGGGTGTCTTGCCGGTGCTGGTCTTGAGGAAATCCGCGCCTTCGGCCAGGCTGATCTCGGACGCACGCGTGACCAGGGCAGCGGTTTTCAGCTCGCCGGTTTCCAGGATCACCTTGAGCGTGAGCCCCGCGGACACCTGGCGCACCGCCTGCACCAGCTGCGCCACCGCGTGTTCGTCACCCGCGATCAGGCGCCGGTATGGCAACACCAGGTCGACCTCCTGCGCCCCGCTGCGCACGATCGACTCGGTCTCGCGCACCGCACGCGCGATGTCGGCGCCACCGTCGGGGAAGTTGGCCACGGCCGCCACCGCGATGTGCGCCGGCAGCAGCCGGCGCGCGAAGTTGGCAAACCGCGGCCACACGCAAACCGCGGCCACCGGCCCGAACCGGCTCTGGGCGCGTGCGCACAACCTGGCCACGTCGAGTTCGGCATCGTTGTCGCTCAGGCTCGTGAGGTCCAGGCAGGCCAGGGCCAGCCGCGCCTGCGCCTGCGCCTGCATGTCAGGATCAGCTTGCATTACCGACTCCTTCGAGGTGGATGGCACCGACCAGCCCCGCCAGCAGGGTGCTGGCCATGGCGCCGGCCGCCTGCGCCTGCGCCAGCGTGGTGGCGTGGCTGAGCTGCTCGCTCGCCAGGCCGGCCGCCAGGTTGGTGATCAGGGACAGCGCCAGCACACGCATGCCGGCGTGGCGCGCCAGGATGGTTTCCGGCACCGTGCTCATGCCCACCGCATCGGCGCCCAGAAGCCTGAACGCGCGGATCTCGGCCGGAGTCTCGAACTGCGGCCCCAGGCACCACAGGTACACGCCCTCGAACAGCTTCACCCCCTGCGCGCCGGCCACCCGCAGCGCCACGCGCCGCAACTGCGGGTCGTAGGCGTCGGCCATGCCGACGAAGCGCTCCGACCCGGCCTCGCCCACCAGCGGTGAGCGCTGCGGCAGGTTGATATGGTCCGACACCAGCATCAGGCTGCCGGGGCCCATGTGCGGGTTCAGGCTGCCGGCGGCATTGGTCTGCACCAGCACCTCGCAGCCCAGCGCGCGCAGGGTGTGCAGGGGCGACTTCATGCCGCCCACCGCGCCGGTTTCATAGGCGTGTTTGCGCCCGCCCATGACCGCCACTTCCTGGCCGCCGAGCCGGCCCAGCCACAGCTCGCCCGCGTGTCCGGCCACGCCGGCCTGCGGGAAACCCGGCAGCTCGGCATACGGAACACACACGGCGTCGCGCAGATGGGCCGTGAAACCGCCCCAGCCGGAACCGAGCACCACCGCAATCCGGGGTCGGGCATCGGGCGCGCTCGCGCGCAGGTGCGCCAGGGCAGCCAGGTGCATCATCGTGGCGCCAGGTGGTCGGGGCCGAAACTGTGCGGCAGCAGTTGATCGAGCGTGAATACCGCGCGCACCTGCGCCGGGTCCGCGATCAGCACCGGCACCTGCGGCGCCGCGAACTCACGGATCTTCTGGCGGCAGCCGCCACAGGGTGTGACGAGTGCGTCGCCGCTACCCACCACCAGCACCGCCAGCACCTCGGTGCCGCCGGCCAGCACCATCGCGCTCAACGCGCCGGCTTCGGCGCAGACACCTTGCGGATACGCCGCATTCTCGACATTGCAGCCGGCATGGATGCGACCCTGCCCATCGAGCACGGCGGCGCCAACCTGAAAGCGGGAATACGGCGCATAGGCGCGCCGCATCGCGGCAGTGGCGGCCTCGTGCAAAGCCTGGCGCCGCGCAGCGCTGACGCGGCTGCCACCAGGGGCGGCCGAGTTGTTCGAGCCCTCGGGCAGTACTGGGTCGGTCACTGGTTATCCTCCGTGCAGCGCGC
>JANLQZ010000710.1:0-3081 GCA_031368125.1 Betaproteobacteria bacterium | reverse complement strand
AGGAAGGGGTCGAAGATAATTTCTACTTCTTTGCCCAGCATGGCCGTCACCTGGGGCGCCGTGCCCTTATAGGGAATAGCGACAATATTGGTGCCGCTCAAGTATTTGAACATTTCGCCGGCCAGGTGCGTGAAGGTGGAGCCGGCGGCATAGTTGAGCTTGCCCGGGTTCGCCTTGGCGTAGGCGATCAGTTCCTGCACATTTTTTATCGGCAGCTCGGGCTGCACGCCCAGCACGCAACTGAGCAGCGCCATGTTGGACACTGGTATCAAGTCCTTGATCGGGTCGAAAGGCAACTTGGCGTACAAGGCAGGGTTCATCACGATCGGGCTCGAAGGCACAAAGCCCAGCGTATAGCCGTCGGGTGTCGCCTTGGCGATCTGGTCGGTTCCAATGATGCCGTCAGCGCCCTGCTTGTTGTCCACGACGAAGGCTTGGCCCAGCGACCTGGTTAGCCGTTCGGCCACCAGGCGCGCCAGGATGTCAGTACCCGAACCAGCTGAAAACGGCACGATGAGCTTGACCGGCCGGTTGGGATAAGCCCCTTGCGCGGCAGCCGTCAGCTGCACGAAAGCGAGCAGGCTGCAGGTGGCCACTGGCAGGATCAGTCGGGCGCAATGGGCGGGCCATCGGGTAAGTTTCATGTCGTTATCTCCTGGTGAGGGCTGAGGGGCGTGGTGAAAGACGGTGACGGCACGGCGTGGCGCATTTCAGGGGTGGTCGGGGGCAACACCGCGTCGGCTAGCGCTCGCGCTGCGCCCAGGGGATCGCCGCCGCCACGGGCGAGTTCGGCCTCCAGCCGCGGCAGCAGGGCCATGGACTCGATGCGCGACTGCAGGCGTCGCTGCACGACTTCTTTAAAGTAGGCCTGCATGCGGCGCAAGTCGTGCGTGCGGTTAAGCGCGTCGAAGCGCCCCTGGCGTTGTAGCACGGCCCGATGTTCATGCAGCCGGGCGCAGAGGGCGTCGACGCCGGCACCCGTCAGCGCCATGCTGGACAGCACCGGCGGGTGCCAGTGGACGCTCCCGTCGGCAAGATCGTTCACACCCTCGGCCATGTGGGCTTCGCGCTCGGACAGCAGCAGCGCCTGGCGCAGCGAAGCGACCGCGTCTTCAGCGCCGGGTCTATCTGCTTTGTTGACGACCAACAGGTCAGCAATCTCCATCACGCCGGCTTTTTGCGCCTGCACGTCGTCGCCCAAGCCCGGCGCATGGACTAATAAAACGCTGTGCGCAACTTGCAAAATACCGAGTTCGGACTGGCCCGCCCCGACGGTTTCGACCAGCACGACGTTAAAGCCCGCAGCAGACGCGACCCGCACGAGGTCGGCCACGCAGGTCGCCAGGCCGCCCTGCCCACCGCGCGTCGCCACACTGCGAAAGTACACCCGTGGATGCTGCTCCCCGCCCGAGTCGCGGATGCGGTCCCCCAGCAGCGCGCCGCCGGTGATGGGGCTCGACGGGTCCACCGCCAAAATGGCGACCCGGTTGCCCACATCGGCAAGCTGGCGTGCCAGGTGCGGAACCAGGGAGCTCTTGCCTGCGCCGCCAACGCCCGTGATACCGATGACCCAGGGATACGGTGCCTGGGCATAAACTTTTTCCAGCAGCGCCGAAGCCGGGGGCGCCTCGTTCTCGATCCACGAAATAGCCCGTGACAGCGCCCTCGGCCGCCTCAGCAGCAGGTCCTGGAACACGCGATCGACTTCGCCGCTCACCATGCCGCCTCCAGCAGGGCGAGGGCCTCGGCTTCGGTGGCGAGGCGGGGATTGAAATACAGCCCGCGGTCGGACATGGCACCCTGCGCAAGGCGCGCCAGCAGCGAGCGGTCCAGACCGGCATCCCGAAGGCGGCGCGGCACATCGATCCGCTGTTGCAAACCTTCCACGGCCTCGATGGCGGCGTCTGCGGCGGCCAGCGGCGTCATGCCGCGCGTGTCGACGCCCAGTGCCTGCGCCGCGAGCGCGAGCTGCCCGGCGGCCACGTCGCGGTTGAAGCGCAGGGCATGCGGCAGCAAAATTGCGTTGGCCACGCCGTGTGGCAAGCCTCCGAGCGCACCCAGGCCATGGCACAGCGCATGGTGAATACCGACGCGCGCGTTGCTGATCACCATGCCGCTCAGGCATGCGCCCACCAGCGCATCGGCGCGCGCGCCTTCGTCCTGCGGCCGCTCGGTCACCTGCTCGAGCGCGGGGCGCAGCAGGCGCAGACCCTGCAGCGCAAGCCCCTCCGACACCGGATTGCGCACCCGCGAGTACATGCCTTCGATGCAGTGTGCCAGCGCGTTCATGCCGGTACTGGCGAACAGGCTGGCTGGCACGTCGAGCGTGGCGCGCCCGTCCAGCACGATGAGTCGGGGCACAACATTCGGGTCCCAGAACACCAGCTTGTGCCCATCAGCGTCGCGAATCCCCAGGCCCGGCGTCACTTCAGCCGCGGACAGCGTGGTAGGCACGGCGATGATCGGCAGCTTGGGCCGACTCAGCATCTTCTGCACATAACGGTCTGGCGGGTAGAAGACATTGGCGTGGTCGACCAGTTGCCCGACCTCGGCCAGCTGGATGGACGCGGCCTTGGCGCTGTCGGAGGCGCTGCCACCGCCCACCGCGACGAAGCCATCCACGCGGTATTCGAGGGCAAGTGCGGCGATGGCCTCCACGGTAGCGACGCCCGAATGTTGCGGCACGCTGCCCATTTCGCAAACCAGACGCTGGCCTAGCGTGGCGCGCACGGCCCGCGCCGCCGCACCTTCGGCCGAGCGCCTGCCGCTCACCAGCATCAGGCGCTGTGCGCCAATAGCGTCAACTTCGGTGGCCAGATCGTCCAACGCGCCCAGGCGCGACAGCACCTTGCAACGGGATGATTGATACTGGAAATCGCCTGCGGTGTTCATGCGCATTTCTGAACTAGCAACCGCATCGGCAGACGCAGATGACAGCCCGCACCGCCATTGATTCTGTATTACGCTGTGTTTTCATGGGCACGTGTCCTTTGTCTTTGCAGTCAGAACCGGATGCGGTGTTGATGCCCGCCTACGCATTCACAACGCAATGCCAATATAGCGAGTCTTGGGACAATATTC
>JANLQZ010000658.1:0-3254 GCA_031368125.1 Betaproteobacteria bacterium | reverse complement strand
GCAGGACGACTGGATCAGGAAACTGGCGCGGTCGCAAGCCACCGGTGTCGCCCTGCGCATCAAGCTCGGCCTCGATCCGACCGCGCCGGACATCCATATCGGCCACACCGTGGTGCTCAACAAGATGCGCCAGCTGCAGGATCTGGGCCACACCGTGATTTTCCTGATCGGCGACTTCACGAGCATGATCGGCGACCCGTCCGGACGCAACGCCACCCGCCCGCCACTGACCCGCCAGCAGATCGAAGCGAATGCCCAGACCTATTACCAGCAGGCGGCGATGGTGCTTGATCCAGCGAGGACGGAAATCCGCTACAACAGCGAGTGGAGCGATCCGCTGGGCGCCCGCGGCATGGTCGAGCTGGCTGCCCGGTACACCGTGGCCCGCATGATGGAGCGCAATGATTTTCACGACCGCTTCAAGGCGGGAAACCCGATCAGCGTGCACGAGTTCCTCTACCCCCTGATGCAGGGCTACGACAGCGTGGCGCTCAGATCCGACCTCGAACTGGGCGGGACCGACCAGAAGTTCAACTTGTTAGTGGGCCGTCACTTGCAGTCTGAATACGGGCAGGAGCCACAGTGCATCTTGACCATGCCCTTGCTCGAAGGGCTCGACGGGGTCGAGAAGATGTCCAAGAGCAAAAACAACTACATCGGTATTTCGGAAGACCCGAACACCATGTTTGCCAAGGTCATGAGCATCTCGGATGTGCTGATGTGGCGCTGGTACACCCTTTTGAGTTTCCAGTCGCAGGCCGACATCGCGGCATTGAAGCAGCAGGTGGATGGCGGGCGCAATCCGCGCGATGCCAAGGTCTCGTTGGCCAAAGAAATAACGACCCGGTTTCACTCGGCCGCGGCCGCCGAGTCGGCCGAGCGGGACTTCATCAACCGCTCGCGTGGCGGCGTGCCCGATGCGGTGCTCGAACTTCGCCTGCCGCTGGGCGAAGGCCGGACCGAGCTCGGTATCGCCTCACTGCTCAAGATGGCTGGGCTCACCGCATCGAGTGGCGAAGGCAACCGCCTGATCGACGGCGGCGGTGTGCGCGTGGACTCGGTGCAGGTCAGCGACAAGGGCCTGAGGTTCGGCGCCGGCGCCTACCTGCTACAGGTCGGGAAACGCAAGTTCGTGCGCGTGACACTGCATTGACCCGGGGCCCGCGGCGGCGTTGGGCGGCGGCGGCGCGCCTATTTGGCGCCATGGCGCTCCAGCAACTGCACCATGGCCTGGTAGCCGCGCGCCTTCGCCAACTGCAGCGGCGTGCTTCCGCTGCGGTCGGTCAGGCGGGTGCTCGCTCCGGACGCCAGCAAGGCGCGCAGGGTCTCCTGGTGGCGCGGCCCGCCGTTGCCCAGCACGATCGATTCGATGACCGCAGTCCAGTGCAGGTTGTTGACGTGATCGAGCGGCGCCCCGGCCGCGATCAGTTGCCTGACGACGCCATCATGGCCCAGGTGGGCGGCGGCGATCAGTGCCGTCCCGTCGTAGACACTGGTCGTCAGTTTGGCGCTGGCGCCGAGCGCGAGCAGGGTACGCAGCGTCTGCTCGTCGTCGGCCACCGCTGCGATCGTGACTGCGTCGTAACGGTCGTTTTCCAGCGACTCCAGATTCGCGCCGGCTTTGGCCAGCATGACGATCGCGTCGCGCTGGCGCGCAAACGCCGCCACATGGACCGGGGTGCGCCCGTTTCCGTCGCGCGCGTCGAGGTCGCCCGGACGACTCACGCTGGCCGCCAGCAGCCGCGCCATCGCGGCCAGGTCGCCCTGGTGCGCGGCCGCATGCAGGCCGGTGTAGCGTGCAATCTCCGCTGCGCTGGGTCCAACCTGCGCGGTGGCCGGGGCAGACGCGATCGAACCCAGCGCCAGTGCCAGTACCACCGCCAGGCCGACGCTACGGCTGTGCCGGCGGATTCGCACACTGGACCCGGCGTGGTTACACGGCGGGCTGGCGGTGGGGTCGTTCATGGATCCGTTCGAGGTTGCCGCGGATGATGTGGCTGCGCCGATCGGGCCTATTTCAACAGGTCCTTGACCTTGTCGATGCCGGCCAGCGCGCACTGCTCGTCAAGATGGCCGCCCGGCGCTCCACCAACTCCAACCGCGCCGATCACCTCGTTGCCGACCTTGATCGGAACGCCGCCGCCGACCAGCAGGAAGCCGGGGATGTAGACCAGGGTGGCGGCTGCGGGGTTCTTCTGGGCGCCTTCCATCATGGCCAACGTGTTGTTCTTGGCGGAAGCCGAAGTGAAGGCCTTTTGCTGGCTCGCACCCAGCGTATGCGGGCCGGCATTGTCGGCGCGCTGCACCGCCCGCACGCTGCCGGCGCGGTCGACCACCGTGGCTGTCACGGCATAACCGTTGGCGGTGCAGGTGGCTACGGTCGCCGCCGCGATCTGGTTGGCCAGGTCGAGCGACATGTTTCTCTCCGTGCGCACGGCCTCGGCATTCGCGACGGCGGCTGCGAAGCACAGCAGGACGGCGGTCAGAGGTCTGGATTTGGGCATGGTTCCTACGGGTTTTTTGAAATGGCTGCGGTTGAATCAACCGTGCCGGAACTTTAGACAAATGCAGCGGCTTTGCCCATGCGTAGCACTACGACCGAGGCTGCGTAGAACTACGGAGCGGCATGCTGGTCCACCAGCGCCGCGTATTCGCGCACCAACTGCGCCAGCGAGCTGGTTTCGAGTTTCTCAAACAGGTTGGCACGGTGGGTTTCCACCGTGCGCGGGGAGACCGCCAGCGCACGACCCATCTCCTTGTTCGTGAAGCCGGCCACGATCAGGCCCAGCACCTCGCGCTCGCGTTCGGACAACTGTGCGAAACGCGTCCTGGTCAGCCGACTGGCCTGGTTGCTGGCACGCAGCCTGACGTGCTGGCGCACGCCGTTTTGCAGTGCCTCGAGCAGCAACTCGTCGTTGACCGGTTTTTCCAGGAACTCGGCGGCACCGGCCTTGAAAGCGCGCCGGCACATTTCCACCGTGCCGTGACCAGTCAGCATGATCACCGGTTGATCCACGCCCCTGGTCAACAGGGTGTCCAGAACGGTCAGCCCGCTGATGCCCGGCATGCGAATGTCCAGCACGATGGCACCGATCGAGAGCGGATCGAAGTTCTGCAGGAAATCCAGTGGATCGGCCCAGGCCTGCACCCGCAGTCCGACCGTGCCAATCAGCAAGGACAAGCCGTTGCGCACCGCTTCGTCGTCGTCGATCAGATGGATCAGCGGCGACAGCGGCGAATTCATTGCAGCGAGG
>JANLQZ010000656.1:0-7057 GCA_031368125.1 Betaproteobacteria bacterium | reverse complement strand
GCACGGAAACGGCTGTCCCAACGTTGCCGGCGCCGACCAGGCCCATTGCCAGGCCTTTGTGGCGCGGCGGGAACGATCCGGACCCGAGCGATAACGCGACGCCAAAACTCGCACCCGCAATGCCGAGCAGGACGCCCATGGCCAACAAGTCGTTGAAGCTCTTCACGAAGAAAAAGCCGAACAGCATCGCTACCGAGATCAGCCCCATCTCGACCAGCGTCGCGTTCTTGCGGCCGATGTACTGGGACAGGAGTCCGAGCGGGAAACGCATCAGCGCGCCGGCGATGATCGGTATCGAGAGCATCAGGCCCTTCTGGGCCGGTCCGAGGGAAAAGGTCTCCGAGATGAATGGTGCCATGGCACCATTGAGCACCCAGATGGAGCATGAAAATGAGAAATACAGGAAGGCGGCAAACAGCGTTGGCGCGTGACCACTCTTGAGAAAACTGCGAAATCCCGACATGAAGCCACCACCGGCGTTGGTTGAAGTGCAAGCAACAACGCGAGACTCGTGCCAGATCGTGGGGCGTTATCCATACCGTTCTGTTTCGAATTGGGGCGAATCCGCGTTGTGAGCCGCCATGCGGCGCCGCAATGGTGCCTCGGCCTGCGGAACGCACCATCCTGGGTGGCCGGGCGCGCGCTTCAGGCGACCAACTTCTCCACATGCGCCTGGCGGGTGTACAGAAAGTCGATCACTGCCTTGCGCAAGTGCAGATAGTGGGTGTTCTCCGCCAGTGCCACCCGGCGGCGCGGCCGCGCCAGATCCACCCGCAGCACCTCGCCGATCGTGGCGGCCGGTCCGTTGGTCATCATCACGATGCGGTCCGACAGCAACACCGCCTCGTCCACGTCGTGGGTGACCATCACCACCGTGCTGTGGGTGGCGGCCACGATCGCCAGCAACTCGTCCTGCAGTTTGGAGCGGGTCAGGGCGTCCAGGGCGCCGAAGGGTTCATCGAGCAACAGCACCTTGGGCTCCATGCACAAGGCGCGCGCAATGCCGACGCGTTGCTTCATTCCGCCCGAGATCTCGCCCGGACGTTTCTCGGACGCGGCGCTCAGGCCCACCAGGGCCAGGGCCGCCCCGGTGCGGGCTTTCAGCCGCGCCTTGTTCTCGGTGGCAGCGAATACACGCTCGACTGCCAGGTAGACGTTTTCGAAACAGGTCAGCCACGGGAGCAGCGAGTGGTTCTGGAACACGACCGCGCGGTCCGGGCCTGGGCCCGCGATTTCGCGGTTGGCACAAAGCAGGCTGCCTTCGGTGGGTGTGGTCAGGCCGGCGATCAGGTTGAGCAGGGTGGACTTGCCGCATCCGGAGTGGCCGATCAGGGAAACGAATTCGCCCCGGGCGACCGTCAGGTCGATGTTCCTGAGCGCGCAGAACTGGCCCTTGCGGGTCTTGAAGGTCTGCTCGACGCCCTGGATTTCGATGAACTTGGTGGTGAGAGAGTCGCTCATGGCGGGATCCTTGTGGTGGTGGTGGTGGTCGGGCCGGTCAGGCCTTCACCTCTTCGAACGTGAACAGGGTGGCGATCTTGATCAGCGCGTATTCGAGGACTAGGCCCACGATGCCGATGACGAAGATCGCGATGATGATGTTCTTGACGTTGAGGTTGTTCCATTCGTCCCAGACCCAGAAGCCGATACCCACGCCGCCGGTCAGCATTTCCGCAGCGACGATCACCAGCCAGGCGGTGCCCACGGCCAGGCGCACACCGGTCAGCATGTAGGGCAACACCGACGGGAACAGGATCTTGGTCAGGATCTTCCACTCGCTGAGGTTCAGCACCCGCGCCACGTTCATGTAGTCCTGCGGAACCCGCTGCACACCGACCGCGGTGTTGATCACCATCGGCCAGATCGAGCAGATGAAGATGGTCCAGATGGCGGCCGGGTTGGCACCCTTGAACACCAGCAGCCCGATCGGCAGCCAGGCCAGCGGCGAGACCGGGCGCAGCAGGCTGATCAGCGGGTTGAACATGCGGCTCAGAAACTCGAAGCGGCCGATCATGAAGCCGGCCGGTATGCCGACGATGGCCGCCAGGCCGAATCCGAGCGCCACGCGCTGCAACGAGGCCAGCACGTTCCATCCCACGCCCTGGTCGTTGGGGCCCTTGCGGTAGAACGGGTCGCTGAAGATCGTGACCGCCTGCCTGAAGGTGTCCGAGGGCGAAGGTATCTGGCTGGCGGTGGTGATCGACAACAAGGCCCACAGCCCCAGCAGCAGGCCGAGGCCGAACAGGGGCGGCAGTACCCTGAGCCACAGTGCACGCCAGTCGGTGGTCGAGGTCGTATCGCCGCCAGCGACTGCTTGCGCCTGCGCGGCGGGAGCCGACCGGGCCGCCACCGGCACCGGTTTGTCCGCGTGCGGCGCTGCTGTTGGGGCGGCAGATCTGCCCACCGCTTCGAGGGGAGAGTGGAATATCGCGCTGACCATGGCGTGCTCCTCAGGCGTGGATCTTGAAACTGTCGGCGTATTTGCGCGGGTCCTTGCCGTCCCACAGCACGCCGTCGATCAGCTTGTGGCTGCGCATGTCGCTCTTGGGTACGCTGACCTTGGCGGCACTGGCGGCCTGTTTGTAGATCTCGGTCTGGTTGATCTGCTTGGCCACCGCCAGGTAGTCCGGGTGCTCCTTGAGCAGGCCCCAGCGCTTGTGCTGCGTGAGGAACCACATGCCGTCGGACAGGTAGGGGAAGTTGACCGCGCCGTCGTTGAAGAACTTCATGTAGTTGGGGTCGTCCCAGGTCTTGCCCATGCCGTTCTGGTAACGCCCGAGGATGCGCTGGTTGATCGCGTCCACGCTGGTGTTGACATAGGACTTGTCGGCGATGGTCTCGGCCATCTTGTTCTTGTTCTGCAGGCCGGCGTCGATCCATTTGCCGGCCTCGATGATGGCCGCCGTCACGGCGCGCGCGGTGTTCGGGTATCTCTTGACGAACTCACCGGTGGTGCCCAGCACCTTTTCCGGATGGTCCTTCCAGATGTCCTGCGTCGTGACCGCAGTCACGCCGATGCCGTCGATGATGGCGCGGTGGTTCCAGGGCTCGCCGACGCAGTAGCCGTCCATGTTGCCGACCCGCATGTTGGCCACCATCTGCGGCGGCGGCACCGTGATGACCTTGGCTTCTTTCATCGGGTCGATGCCGTTGGCCGCCAGCCAGTAGTACAACCACATGGCGTGGGTGCCGGTGGGAAAGGTCTGCGCGAACGTGTATTCGCGCTTCTCGCCGGCCATGAGTTTGGCCAGGCCGGCACCGTCGACCGCACCCTTGTCGGCCAGTTTCTTGGACAAGGTGATGGCCTGACCGTTGTTGTTGAGTGTCATGAGCACGGCCATGTCCTTCTTGGGGCCGGAGGTGCCGAGGTGCACGCCGTACACCAGGCCGTACAACACATGCGCGAAGTCGAGATCTCCGCTGACCAGCTTGTCACGCACACCGGCCCAGCTGGCTTCCTTGGTGGGGATGATCTTGACGCCGTACTTCTGGTCGATACCCAACACCGATGCCATCACGACGCTGGCGCAATCGGTCAGTGGAATGAAGCCGATCCGTACTTCCTTCTTCTCGGGGGCGTCCGAGCCCTGGGCGTATACGGTGGCGCGCAATGCGGGGCTGATGCCGATCGCACCCACGGCGGCAGATTGCAACACCGCGCGGCGGCTGAATCTGGTGGTCAAAAAGCTCGTCATGGCGGTTTCTCCTGGTACCTGCGGGACCGGGCGCGGCGGCGTTGGCGCTCGCCCCGTTCCCTATTGACAAAAAAGAGATAGAAACAAGAAAGGCGTCCACATCGCCCGACTGCATGGCGATGTGCCGATGCAGCGCGAGCGTGGGGACGCCTTTGTCCGGAAACGAATGCCACCACCCGCCGTTGGGTGGTGGCATTCAAACGACCTTCGTTGGTCTTGTTAGATGTAACGCAAATGCCGTGCCAGGTTTTGGGTGCCGGCTGCGTTCGTCAAGGCGCGCGATACCGCGCATTGCGACGACGGGCGGGCGCCGGATGAACTTGCCAGGCCAGTATCCGCACCACGCTTGTGCAGCGCACCAATTCAGGCCAGCAGATCGGCCACATCGAGCATGCGTTGCGCGACCTCGGCCACGCGCAGGCCTTTGTCCATCGCGGCCTTGCGCAGCCGTTCGTAGGCTTGTTGTTCGGTCAGGGTCTGGCGTTGCATCAACAGGCCCTTGGCACGGTCGATGAGCTTGCGTTCCTGCAGTTCGGCGGTGCGCAAGTCGAGTTCGGAGCGGGTTTCGGCCAGTTGCTGGCGCAGTCCCTGTTCGTGCTGGAAACGCGCCATGGCCACGTCCAGTATCGGGCGGATGCGCTCGGAGGACAGGCCGGCCACGATATACGCGGACACTCCGGCGGCCACCGCCTCCCCAACGCGTGAGGTGTCGCTGTCGTTGGTGAACATCACGATCGGCCGGCGCTCGTCGCGGGTGGCCATCACCACGTGTTCCAGCGCGTCGCGTGCCTCGCTCTCGGCGTCCAGGATCACCATGTCGGGGTCGAGTTGTCCCAGCCGCTCGCGCAAGAAGGTGTCGGCCGGCAACACCGCGATCAGGTTGAAGCCGTTTTCGAGCAGTCCGATACGCAAGCTGCGTGAGCGCTCGGCCTGGCGCAGCGCGTGCTCGTCGGTCGGGTCGTCGACCGACAAATCGGGGGCCACCACCACGATGCGCAAAGCGGAGTTCATGCAGTGGGCATTGCAAGAATTGCGCCATCCGCCCACCTCGTGCCCGGTCCGTCCTGGGGCGCTTCCCCTAAACTGCGATCCAAATGCAAACCACACCGTCGGAACAGCTGGTATTGGGCATCGAGTCCTCATGTGACGAAACCGGTGTTGCGCTGGTGCGCGGCCACGGCGGCGGCGTCCCGAAGCTGCTGGCGCATGCGCTGCACAGCCAGGTCGCGATGCACCAGGCTTATGGTGGCGTGGTACCCGAGCTCGCCAGTCGCGACCACATCCGCAGGGTGCTGCCGTTGACCCGACAGGTGCTGGGCGCCGCCCACTGCGGCTTGGGGCAGGTGGATGTCGTGGCGTATACGCGTGGCCCGGGGCTGGCCGGCGCCTTGCTGGTCGGCGCCGTTGTGGCCTGTGCGCTGGGCGCGGCCCTGGGCAAGCCGGTGTTGGGTGTGCACCACCTCGAGGGCCACTTGTTGTCGCCTTTCCTGAGCGCGGACCCGCCCGAGTTTCCCTTCGTGGCGTTACTGGTGTCAGGCGGCCATACCCAGCTGATGCGGGTCGACGGCGTCGGGCGTTATCGGCTGCTGGGCGAGACCATCGACGACGCCGCCGGTGAGGCGTTCGACAAGTCGGCCAAGTTGATGGGGCTGGGGTACCCGGGAGGGCCTGCGCTGTCGCGGCTGGCGCAGCAGGGCGACCCGTCTGCGTTCAGGCTGCCACGGCCGTTGCTGCACAGCGGCGACCTGGATTTCTCCTTTGCGGGTCTGAAGACCGCGGTGATGGTGCAGGCCAGGAAATTGCTGGTTCGCCCGGATGCGGGCGCGCCATCGGACTTTGCGGCTTTGCCGCTGCAGATCCGGGCCGACCTGGCCGCTTCGACCGAAGCCGCGATTGTCGAAGTACTGCTGAAGAAGTCGCTGGCGGCGCTGGCGCAAACCGGATTGAAGCGCCTGGTCGTCGCGGGCGGCGTGGGTGCGAACCGGCTGCTGCGCGCCCAACTCGATGCGGCCTGTGCCGGCAGACAACTGCGGGTCCATTATCCGGAGCTGGACCTGTGCACCGACAACGGCGCCATGATCGCGCTGGCCGCCGCGATGCGGCTGCAGTCGGGGCAACAGGAAGCCAACGTGGATTACGCCTTCGACGTCAAACCACGCTGGCCGCTGGACCAGCTTTGAGGCCGCGACACCGGCCGGGCACGGGCCAGGGTCCGCAGCCCTTGCCGGCCGGTCAGTTGATCGCCAACTCGGTCACTTTGCTCACCGGAACGAGCTTGGCAAGCTGGAGCGTCAGCACCCCGTTGTCCAGTTTGGCCGTGCTCGTGGCGACATCGATGTCCTGCGGCAGTTCGTACGCGGCCTTGTACTGCCGCGGCGCGCCCTCTTTGCTGTGGATGCGCACAATGTTGCCTTCAATGCCGATGCTGAGCTGGTCGCGTGTTATGCCGGGCACGTCGAAGCTCAGGGTGAACGACTTGTCGTCCTGGCTTGTGGCGCTGACCTTGTGCCGGCTGGTTTGCAGGGCATCGTCCATGAATCGCTCGAGTGAGCGCCCGGCCGGTGTGGTGACGTAACGGCGTCCAAGTGTTGGCGCGGTGGCTGTAAAAAACATGTCTGACTCCTAGTACACTGCCCGGCGCCCGACGTGGTTGCCGCATGCTCCGAATCTGCGTGTATTCCAGGTTTATTCAAGTGAAATGCCCAATTGTTTATTGTTTGGGCGCAGGCCTTGAAAAGCCCGCCAGTGTGGTCATCTGGCCCGCCCGTTGCCAAGGCCATGACTCAACCCGCTAACCTGCGGTCTTATCCACCGAGCTGCCATGCGAACCATTATTGAAAACCTGCAGGAGTCCAAGATCCGTGAAGTTGCCAATGCCGGGATCGGCCGCGACGACGTACTTCCGTTCTGGTTCGGCGAAAGTGATGAAGTCACGCCCGATTTCATCCGCCAGGCGGCGATCGAGTCGCTGCAGCGCGGCGAGACCTTCTACAGCCATAACCTGGGCCTGCCGGAGCTGCGCGCGGCGATCGCCTCGTACATGGGCGCCTTGCACGGGCCGATCGACCCGGCGCGGGTGGCCGTGACATCGGGTGGCGTCAACGCCTTGATGCTGGCAGTGCAGGCCCTGGTGGATGCCGGCGACGAGGTGGTGGCGGTGACGCCGGTGTGGCCGAACCTGACGGCGCAGCCGGTGATCATGGGTGCCCGCTTGCGCTGCGTCGCGCTCAAACCGGTCGCCGGCGCATGGACACTGGATCTGGATGCGCTGCTGGCGGCGGTCACGCGCGGCACCAAACTGCTGGTCATCAATGCGCCCAACAACCCGACCGGCTGGACCCTGACCCGCGCGGAGCAGCAGC
>JANLQZ010000650.1:0-8855 GCA_031368125.1 Betaproteobacteria bacterium | reverse complement strand
CAGGTTGCTGGAGCAATGACGCTCGACACTACTCGGCGATGAGAACCAGCATCGCCTGGTCGTCGTCGGCGGGGCGGACGCCGGCAAACCGTGTCAGGTCGGCCACGATGCCGTCCAGTTTGGTGGCGGGGTCATCCGCGTCGGCTTGCTCCAGTTGGCGTAACAGGCGCGTGCTCCCGTAGGGCTCGAGCCGTTCGCTGAAGCGCTCGGTCAGACCGTCGGTGTAGAACAGCAGCCGGTCGCCGGGCTCGAGCGTTATTTCGGTCACCGGAACCGGTCCGTAAGGCTCCCATCCCACGGCGAACACGCCGTCGCAAGTCACTTCCCGGGCCTGTGCGTCGGACGACCGGTACCGGATCGGAAGTGGATGGCCAGCACGGGCGACGCGAAGCGTCCACCGACGCGCGTCATAGACGCCGCAAACGGCCGTGACAAAACTTTGCTTGTTCACCTTGCACAGGTTGTCGTTGAGATAACTCAGCAGCCGGTCCGGCTCCTCCCGGTCGGTGGAACAGGAACGAAACAGCGAACAGGTCATGGCCATCATGACCGCCGCCGACGCGCTGTGGCCTTCGGCATCCGCCACCAGCATCACCAGGCGACCGTCGGGCAGTTCGGCCGCGTCGTAATAGTCACCGCCGGCATAACGGCTGGTCTCGTAGTGCGCCGCGAGGCGCGCCCCGTCGACCTGTGGCAGATGCCCGGGCAGCAGGTCACGCTGGAGTTGCGACACCACCTGCAGTTCGTGCTCGAGTGCATCTTTTTGCTGCTGCACCTCGCGGCCCAGCCGATGGATGCTCAGGTGGGTGTTCACGCGCGCGATCACCTCCTCGGGCTGGAACGGCTTGGCGACATAGTCCACCGCGCCCAGTTGCAGCCCGGCGACCTTGTCGGCCGTTTCGTCCAGCGCCGAGAGAAAGACCACCGGAATTTTCTGTGTGGCCGGATCGGCCTTGAGCCGCCGGCACACTTCGAATCCGTCGATGCCCGGCATCATGACGTCGAGCAGAATCAGGTCCGGCTGCGCCTGTCGGGCAATGACCAGGGCCGCCTCCCCATTCTTGGCGACCAGCAGCTTGCACCCGACGCACTGCAGGGTCTGCAGCAGCACCTGAAGGTTGGCCGGTTGGTCGTCAACCAGCAGGATGGATTCAGCGAGCGCCGCGTCGCGCATCAAAATTTACGTTTTGCCCCGCTGCCCCGAAGATGGGCTGCCGGCCCGGCATGGCCGTGTCGGCGGTGTGGGACGACCAGGCCAACGGCGTCGCGCTGCCGCGCTTTGTGCCGCTCGGCGATCGATGGCCGGCTGACGCGGCTGTGTGAGCTCGGCCCAGGGCGCGGCATGAAGCCCGATGCCAGGCCAGTCTCACCAGCACGGTCAAAGGAACCGCCTGCGCCGGGCCGTCGCGTCCGGCACCTGGGTCTGCGGCGGTGCCGCCATGGCGAGTATCCGGGTCTGGGTGCGGGTGGAGCTGGCGATCGGGCTGTTGATTGTGGTGGTGGTGGTTCTCGCGGGACAATGGTTCCCGGACCGGTCTGGCAGTACGCGTGACCACGGCCGCAGGCCGGCGAAGCACTAGCCAGGGGCCTATGCCTTGAAATTCCAGTATGTTATGCGGGAATTTCAATATAAAATATCGCATGCTCGAGCGCCTATCCCTCGAATCCGCGGTACGCGCGGCCCTGTCGCGCAGCCCCGCAGTTGCCTTGGTCGGGCCGCGCCAAGTCGGCAAGACGACCCTCGCCCGCACACTGCTCGGCAGCCATTCTCCCAATTGGTTCGACCTGGAAGACCCGCAGGTGGAAGCCCAGCTCCGCACGCCCATGGTGGCACTCCAGGACCTCCGCGGCTTGGTCGTCATCGACGAGGTGCAGCACGCGCCCGACCTGTTCAAGGTGCTGCGGGTGCTGATCGACCGACCGGACAAGCTGGCCAGCTTCTTGCTGCTGGGCAGCGCCTCCCCGTCCCTTCTGCGCCAATCCAGTGAATCGCTCGCTGGAAGACTCGAGGTCATCGAGGCCGGCGGGTTCACGCTCGACGAGACCGGGCCTGGGCATGCGTCCGAGCTCTGGTGGCGCGGCGGATTCCCACGCTCCTACACGGCCATGGGCGACGAGGCCAGCCGCATCTGGCGACGGGAATTCATTCGCACCGTTGTCGAGCGCGATTTGCCGCAATTGGGCATGAACGTTGCCGCGTCGGCGATCTACCGGTTCTGGTCCATGCTGGCGCACTACCATGGACAGACTTGGAACGCAGCCGACCCGGCGCGTTCGCTGGGGGTGAACGAAAGCACGGTGCGCCGCTACCTTGACTGGCTCACACAGGCCTACCTGGTGCGCCAACTGCAGCCGTGGTTTGCCAACCTCGGCAAACGGCAGGTCAAGGCTCCAAAGATCTACCTGCGCGATTCCGGCCTGTTGCACGAGCTGCTCGGTATCGCCGAGCCGGGGGCGCTGGGCCGACATCCGAAATGCGGCGCCTCCTGGGAGGGATTCGCGCTTGACCAGGTTCTGCGCATTTCCCGGCCGGACGAGGCCTACTTCTGGGCCACCCATGCCGGCGCTGAGCTCGACTTGCTGATGTTCAAGGACGGACGGCGCATCGGCGTGGAGTTCAAGCGCACCGACGCGCCGCATCTCACGGCATCGATGCGCATCGCGATCCAGGACCTTGCCCTGGATGCCCTGTATGTCGTGTATCCGGGCGACCGGCGTTATGCGCTGGCACAACGCGTGGAGGTCGTGCCACTGTCTGCGGTCGTGCCATCGTCCACGCTCATTCGACCACCTGATCCACCTGCAGCAGCAACTGCGGCGCGATCGTAAGACCCGGCTTCGCGCACGAGGTTGTGCGAGGCTCGCTCGGCCAGGTAGTCGGCAGTCAAGTCTTCAAGGCGGCCAAGTTCATTCAGGGTGTTTCCTTAGTCGAGGCTGATGTTCTTGCGCTTGACCAGCTCTTCGTAGTTTTTGCCTTTGGCTTCGGCGTTCTGGCGAATCTGGTCGGGCGACCAGGTGATGGTCTCGAAGGCGAAGGTGTCGAACTTGGCCTTGACTTCCGCGTCGGCCAACACTTTCAACACGTCGGCGTGGATCTTGGCCTTGACGTCGCCGGCAATGGCCTTGTACAGGAGCGGCAAGGCCGAAAGATGTTCGCTGTCGAATTGCACCAGGGTGTAGCCGTCGGCCGGCGCACGCTGAGAGGCTTCGATGGCAACGAAGCCGCCGCCACCGGGTTTATTGTTGATCAGCACCGGCTGGCCCCAGAGCTTGGACAGTTTCTCGGAAACCTGGCGCAGCACGGCGTCCGGGCCGCTGCCGGCGGGGAAGGCGGTGATGATGGTCACCGGCTTGGTCGGGAAACCGGCTTGTTGGGTTGCGGCGGGCAGGCCCAGGGCGGCGGTCGCGGCCAGAACAAGAGTGGTCAGATTCAGGGATTTCAAAAGTGTCTGCTGGGGGTTAAAGAAAAGATGGACAACAAACGGTTTTCCGCCTTCCAGCCGCGTAGCCATCGCATGGCTCGTCAAGCCGCTCGGGCGTGCTGCCGCGCCAGCGGTGGCGCGCACCAGTCGCTCGACGTCATTGGCATGGAAGATGCCAAGTTGCGTCGTGGGGGTTTCAGTGAAAAAGGCGGAAAGTAGAGGGCGCGTTCAGGCATCCAGCATGAAGCCGCCAAAAAAAGCCGCCAGCGCATCTCTGGCCTCCAGCGGCAGGACGTGCGCGATGTATTGGTCCGGCCGCACAACCACCAGGCAGCCCTGCTTGCGGTCGATGCGGCGCATGGTGTAGATGTTTTGGTTCGCACCCTGACCCGAGTCAGCCAGCGCACAGAACGCCTTTTCATAGTCGCGCAGCCCGTAGCAACCCTTGCGCGGGAACAGCAGTTCGGGCATGGCGGTGATGGCCAGTTGGTGATGGCTTTGCTGGAACACGGCCCGCACATCGAAGATGGCGTCCGGGTCCGCGCCCGCAGGGGTGTAGCGCCGCAACGGGGATTGGGGGGATTCAACGAGGTGGCTGCACAACTGACCGATAGGTGAGCCGGCACTGCCTTCGTCACCCAGGCCCCCAAAGGCGATCAGGCGCCAGCGACCATCCGCCAACAAGGCCTCGCCCAACTGCATTTGCTTGCCGTCACCCGCACGGACGACCGGCGCGGAGTGAAACCGGGTGCCGATCGCCAGGCCCTCAGCCAGGTGCTGGTGTGTGGACGCTCCGGTGAGCAGCGCCGGTTTGTAACGCGTTGCGGTGCCGGCCGTGTAGCGGCCGTGCTGCACGAAGTAGCGCTGTACGTCGGCCGGGTCGACTCCCGAGCCTGCCGGGTCGCCTGGTTTCTTCAAAGGCGCGCTGAGCATTGCCGCCCATTCGCGGTCGAAGTCGATCAGTTCCTTGGCCACCGCCTGCCGCTCGGCGGAATAGGTATGGAGCAGGCTCGGGGGGCAGCGCCCCCGCAGCACAGCCGAGAGCTTCCAGCCCAGATTGAAAGTGTCCTGCATGGAGACGTTCATGCCCTGGCCGGCTTTCGGGCTGTGGGTGTGGCATGCGTCGCCGGCAATGAAGACGCGCGGCAGGCGCGTATCGATTTCGTGGGGCTCGACATCATCGAACCCGTCGCATAGCCGCTGGCCGATTTCATAGACCGACCACCAGGCCACTTCCTTCACCTCCAGGCGGTAGGGATGGAAGATCCGCTGTGCGGCTGCGATCAACTGTTCGATGCTGATGTTGCGGGCCGCAACGCGCTCATTCACATTGAGTTTGTCCAGTTCCACATAGATGCGCACGAGATAACCCCCTTCACGCGGGATCAGCACGATGCTGCCTTCTGCGGCCGACTGGATCAGCGCCTTGAAACGGATGTCCGGGAAGTCGGTGACTGCGAGCACGTCCATCACGCCCCAGGCATGGTTGGCAGAATCGCCCTGCAGCGAGCGGCCGATGGACTGCCGCACCGCGCTGCGCGCGCCGTCGCAGCCCACGACATAACGGGCACGGATGGTCTCGACCTCGCCCATGTGACCCTCGTCTTGCCGCTCGAACCGGACCGTGAGCGGTTGGTCCGACAGACCATCGGGCGCACGCTCGAGCCCCACCAGGCGGCGGCCATAGTGCGGCACCAGGCGCGAGGGCGACCTTTGCATGGTCTCGAGGTAGAAATCGTGCACGCGGGCCTGGTTCAGGATCACATGCGGCAGGTGTGACAGGCCGTCCTCCACGTCCTGCACGCGTCCGCTGCGCACAATGCGGCTGGCGTCGCTATCGTCGGGCTTCCAGAAGGTCGTCTCGTTGACCCAGTAGGACTCCTTCAAAACACGCTCGGCAAAACCGAAGGCCGCGAACATCTCCATCGTCCGGCACGCGACGCCATCGGCCTGCCCCAGCTGCAAAGGGCCGGGCTTCTGCTCCACGACCACGGTTCGGATGTCCGGGAAAGCCGCCAGTTGCGCAGCGAGGGTAAGGCCTGCCGGGCCGCAGCCGGCGATCAGCACGTCTGCGTCGGTGGGAAGGGTGTTCCCCGCAGGCGGGTCCAGGGCCGGCACAGCCGCGTCCAGTAGCCCGGGGTCACCGGTTCGAAATCCGTTGAGATGAAACTGCATTGGGTTGTTTCCTTTGGTCCACCGGTTGCAAGCTGCCGGGAATCATTCGAGGCGTTTCGGTACAGGCAGACCTTGCCTTCTGCTACCACGAAAAATCACCTCGGGTCCTTGATCTACCGCAACTGTCGCAGGCTTAGACTATTGCGTCAAAGCCAGATGTCGAATACTCTGTATATTGTTTTGATATACAGCGCTACACTGCCGCCATGGCAAAGCTTGACCTGGACTGGCTCGGCGTCTTCGTTGAAGTCTACAAAACGCAAAGCGTCTCACGCGCGGCGCGCACGCTCGGCATGGAGCAGGCCAGCGCCAGCATTGCGCTGAACAAGTTGCGCCGCCATTTTGGTGACCCGCTTTTTTGCCGCACATCGGCCGGCATGGCACCCACGACACGCGCGCAAACCATCTACCCCGATCTGCTGGAAGCGCTGGTGCGGCTGGAACGGGCGCGCGGGGCCACCGTCGGGTTCTCGCCCCAACAGGCCACGCGCGAATTCCGGATCTGCATGACCGACATCAGCGAAATAGTGCTGCTGCCACGGCTCATCAACCATTTGCAGAAAACTGCGCCGGGCCTTGTCGTCGAGGCGGAGAAAATATCGACCGACAGTCGTCGCAGGCTCGAGTCAGGTGAGATGGACTTGGCCGTGGGTTTCACGCCCGACCTGGAGGCGGGTTTTTACCAGCAGGCCCTGTTTGCGCAGGATTTCGTTTGCCTGGCAGCCAGCGACCACCCTCGCATCGGCGCAAAACTCACGCGCAAGTCGTTCTCGGCAGAGGGGCACATTCTCGTCACGGCTTCGGGCACGGGCCATTCGATTGTGGACAAAGTGCTGGCCAGGAACAAGGTAGTGCGCCGTGTGGTGTTGCGCGTGCAAAGCTTTCTCGGCGTGGCCCGCATCGTGGCTCAAACCGAGTTCCTGGTGATCGTGCCACGGCAGCTTGGCAATGCGCTGGCGCAACAGGAACGCGTGAAAGTACTGGATCCACCCTTGCCGCTACCCACCTACAAGGTCAAGCAGCACTGGCACGAACGTTTCAACGCCGATGCCGGCAACAGGTGGCTGCGTCAGTCGATGGTGGCGCTGTTCTCGGGGCCAGCCCTGAAGGTCTGACGAGAAACTCGGTCTTGAGCGGCAGGCCCAAGCCTGGCTTGTCGTCGTCGAGTTGCATGAAACCATACCGGGCCATCGGCTCGCCGTCAAAGATGCAGCAGAAGAGTTCGTTGCCGACCTCGACGTCGAACATCGGGAAGCGCTCGCTCATGGGCGCGTCGACGCTGCTCATGAATAGGCGCACAAGCCAGTACGCCGACTGACTGCCCCACGACGAGGTCGGAATTTCTGCAGATACGGTTTGCGCGGCATTGAGAGAGCGATATCACGCCCGCCGACGTCAATGCTTTCTGGCATGCTTTCTGGCGAGACAACCCGGATGCGTCTCAGGCGCTCATAACTCGACTTCCGCTTGAATCGGCACTCCCTCGCGGTTGCCAGCGTGGGCTGGGTGCCGCAATATGCCGCTGTGACGGTCAGTGGCGCAGTACCCAATGGGGGATGCGCCTGCGCCAAAAGACCCGCGGACGGAGCCGGAGCGGATCTTGCCGGGTATCGAATTTGGTGACTTGTTGTGATCGCCGCATTGAACCTATCAATATGTTGTGCATTTAAAGCTACAATTTTCCGATGATCGAAGTGTTGCGTTACCAGCTGGAAAATGGCGACGAGCCTTTGACCAGCTGGTTGTACGGGCTTCATGACAGACGCGCGCAAGCCAAGTTGCGCATTCGAGTCAGACGCCTGGAAGCCGGCAACTTTGGTGACTGCGATCCTGTCGGCGAAGGTGTGTTCGAATTGCGGGAACACCTTGGGGCCGGGTATCGCGTCTACCTCGGTCGACATGGCCGACTAGTGGTGATCTTGCTGTGTGGCGGCGACAAGAAGTCACAGGTCGGCGATATCAGAACCGCGAAAAAGTATTGGGCAGATTGGAAACGGAGACAGTTATGAGCAAAAGACGTGTCGGTGCGGTGTCTCACCACGACCGGGAGGTTGCAGAGTTGCGGGCCGACCGGGAACTCGCCATCGAATATTTGAAAGCGGCGATGCAGTCCATTGATGATCCCGACAATCGTGCTGGCGGCCTATTGGCGTTGCGTACAGTGGCCGAGGCTTATGGAGGCCTGGGCTCGGTGGCCATACAGGCCGGCATTAGTCGTGAATCGCTTTACAGGGCGCTTTCCGCCAAGGGCAATCCGACCCTCAAAACAATACTGGCCGTTCTGAAAGCGGTTGGCATGCGGCTGTCTGTTGAACCCGAGGACCACGCCTTGGCATGATTGGCTGTGGGTGATCGCGCGCGGTTCAATGAAACTCCCGGCTCTGCGTAGCCAACCCGCCCAGCATGGGCGTCAGATCCACCAGCCGCTTGGCGATCAGGTGGCGTACCTCGCCGCCGCTGTCCACATCGCGCTGCCACACGCCGTACACCGCCATCAGGCGTGCATGCAATAGTTCGCCGCGCTGCTGCTCGCGCAGGCTCTTCCAGACGATCACGTTCACGCTGCCGGTCTCGTCCTCCAGCGTGACGAAGACCACGCCCTTGGCGGTCTGCGGCTGCTGGCGCATCACCACCAGGCCGCAGGCACGCACCAGGCGGCCGTTGGGTTGGTCGCGCAACTGGGCGGCGGTTTGCAACTTCATGGGGGTCAACTGCTCGCGCAGCAAGGCCAGCGGGTGGCGGCGCAGCGTGAGGCCGGTGGCGGCGTAGTCGAACACCACCTCGGCGCCCTCGCTGGCGGCGGGCAGCTCCAGCCAGTCTTCTTCGACCGGCGCGGCCTTGAGCAGGGGCGGTGCGCGCTTGAGCGCCGAGGCGTCCCAGACCTGCTGGCGGCGGTGGCCCGACAGGCTGATGAGTGCGTCGGCGCTGGCCAGTGCCTTGAGGTCGCCGGCATCGAGTTCGGCGCGCAGGGCCAGGTCTTCGGTGCTGGTGAAGGGCGACTCGGCGCGCGCGGCCACGATGCGCTGTGCCGCCGCCGTCGCCAAGCCGGTCACCATGCGCAGCCCCAGGCGCACGGCAGGCGCCTCCATCGTGCAGTCCCAGTCGCTGTGCATCACATCCACCGCGCGCACCGGCACGCCGTGGCGCTGCGCGTCCTGCACCAGTTGCGAGGGGCTGTAGAAACCCAGTGGCTGGCTGTTGAGCATGGCCGCCAGGAAACACGCCGGCTCGCGGTGCTTGAGCCAGCAGCTCACGTAC
>JANLQZ010000647.1:0-2761 GCA_031368125.1 Betaproteobacteria bacterium | reverse complement strand
TTCGAGCAGGTGCCCCACGGCGCTGGTCACCACGTATTTTTCATTCTCGAAATGGTCTTCGAGCTTTTCGAACTTGCCTGCGACCGGCGTGAGTGCACGCACGATGTCTTGGGCCACTGAAGGTTTTTCGGCAATAACTAGTGTTTTCATCTGACTACAATCCACAGGTCTCGCGTGCGCACAGGCGCACATCCGCAGGCGCGCACCCACGCGCGCCCATACGAGTTCACATTAACAAATTTTTCCGACGTGTCCAAAAAAGCGCCTTCTGCTGAACAACGCCGCATTCAGACCCGCCGCTCCGGCGTTCACGGCAAGGGTGTCTTTGCGATGCGCGACCTTGCCGAGGGCGAGACGATCATCGAGTACGTCGGCGCCATCATCAGCTGGAAGGAAGCGCAGCGGCGCCATCCGCACGATCCCGCGGACCCGAACCATACCTTCTATTTTCACATCGACGAAAAGCGCGTGATCGACGCCCTGTACGGCGGCAACTCTTCGCGCTGGATCAACCATTCCTGCGATCCCAACTGCGAGGCCGACGAAGAAGGCGGGCGGGTCTTCATCAAGGCATTGCGCAATATCGAGGCAGGTGACGAGTTGAACTACGACTACGGCCTGATCATCGACGAGCGGTACACGCCCAAACTCAAGGCCGAATACCCGTGCTGGTGCGGCGCACGCCAGTGTCGTGGCACCTTGCTCGCACCCAAGCGCCGACGTACCTGAGACCATGGCCGACGCTGCCGCAGCCGCACCCCCGGACCGGCGAGCAAGCGCCCGAGATGCCGGGCGCATCTGGCCGCTGGAGGCCATCCGCAACGAGGTCGCGCCGGCTCGACCGGGCTTCTCGGCGGAACTGGTAACCAGCATCGATTCAACCAACTCGGAGTTGATGCGCCGGGCCGCTGCCGGCGTGCATGCACCGGTACTTCTGGTGGCCGAGCAGCAGACCGCCGGGCGTGGCCGGCTGGGCCGCCAATGGCTGAGCGACGGCGCCGCCGCCCTGACCTTTTCGCTCGGGCTGGCACTGGCCCCGCGTGACTGGTCCGGCCTGTCACTGGCGGTGGGTGTGAGTGTTGCGGGCAGCCTGCATCCGGAGTTGCGCATCAAGTGGCCCAACGACATCTGGCTGCACGAGCGCAAGCTGGCCGGGATCCTGATCGAAACCGCCGGCGCGCCGGACCATCGTTATGCCGTGATCGGGGTCGGCATCAACATCGGGCCGCGCGCGGGCGCCGGATTGGCGACGCCGGCGGCCTGGCTGCGCGAGTTGTTGCCGCAGGCAGACGCGCCGGCCGTGTTGCAGCTGCTGGTGCCGGCGCTGGTGCGGGCCGTCACGCTGTTCGAGGCCCAGGGCTTCGGCGCTTTTCGCGCCGCCTTCGCGGCGCGGGACCTGCTGCTGGGCCGTCCGGTGCTGCTCAGCGACGGCACCGCCGGCACCGCCGCCGGGGTGGATGCGGTGGGGGCGCTGCGTGTGTCGGCGCCCACCGGCATGAAGGTCGTGACCAGCGCCGATGTCAGCGTGCGCGCGACCGGCGAGGTCGCGCGATCCGCGGACCCGACCAGCCGGCGCTAGGTGATGGTGCGCGCCCTGGTGTTGCTTTTGCTGCTGCTCAATGCGGCCTATTTCGCGTGGTCGCGCAACCTGCTGCGGCCCTACGGCTTTGCGCCGGTGCAGCAAGCCGAGACGTTCCGGCTGGCGCAGCAGATCCGGCCCGAGTCGGTGCGCATCCTGTCGGTCGAGGAAGCGCGCCAGGCCGCGGCGGCAACACAAAACGCGCCCGGACCGGTGGACTGCCTTCAGGCCGGGCCGTTCAACGACACCCAGACCGAAGTCCTGCGCCAGGTTGCGGAATCGGTGTTGCCGCCCGGCAGCTGGCTGTTCGACGCGACCATCGAGCCGGCACGCTGGATCGTCTACATGGGCAAATACCCGGATCCGCAGACACTGGCCAGGAAGCGCTCGGAGCTGGCATCCCTGAACCTGCGCTTCGAGCCGCTGACCAACCGGTCGCTGGACTATGGGCTGTCGCTGGGCGGCTTCGACACCGAGGCGCGTGCCCGGATCGAGCTGGCCAACCTGGGCCAGCGCGGCGTGCGCACGGCGGAGGTGGTGCAGGAGCGTCCCGAGTCGCGCGGCACCGTGTTCCGTATCCCGGCCGTCAACGAAACGGTGAAGGCCCGGCTGGACGAATTGAAGGCCACCCTGGCCGGCAACACGTTGCGCCCCTGCAGTTGAACCCGGGCCGGCGCATGCACCATCGGTGCGCGGGCGCCCTGCATCAGGAAGGTGGTCGTTGGACCGCCTCGGTGCGAACGGTTCATAACCTCGAATGCCGGGGTCTATCAGTACTGGATCCGGGCGTAGTAGGTCTTTTGTGCCGCGTCGCGCGCCTGCCCCAGCGTGTGCACGCCGTGGTCGGCCAGCAGCGGGATCAGCTTGAGGAACACTTCGGCCGTGACGATGGCGTCGCCCATCGCGGTGTGGCGCCCGATCACCGTGATGCCGAAACGCTCCGCGATCGCCTCCAGGCTGTGTGTTTCCTGGTTCGGGTGGACCAGCGCCGA
This sequence comes from Betaproteobacteria bacterium, assembly GCA_031368125.1. Classification (GTDB taxonomy): domain Bacteria; phylum Pseudomonadota; class Gammaproteobacteria; order Burkholderiales; family Burkholderiaceae_C; genus CAISIP01. The sequence goes on along the minus strand of JANLQZ010000647.1, from coordinate 190 downwards.
CAGCAGCAGCGTGTCGAGTACGGGCTGCTCGAACCGGACCCCGCTTGCGGCTTCCTTGAGCTGCAGGAAACGCATGTCGAACGCCGCGTTGTGGGCCACCAGCACCGTATCCTGGGCAAAGGCGTGGAAGGCCGGCAGGACCTGGTCGATCGTCGGTTGCCCGGCCACCATGTCGTGCGAGATGCCGTGG